>NZ_ATHV01000022.1 GCF_000422205.1 Desulfovibrio sp. X2 | reverse complement strand
GAGAGCACCCGCGGAAAGACGAGGCGACGTGAGCCCGGGAGTCATGCTCCCCGAAACCCGGTGCGCGGCCGGATGACGGCGTGAAGGGATTGTTGTAGACAACTCGCCGTACGGAGATACTTCCGGGGCGGCAAGCTAGGGCATTCCGGGCTGTGTCGTGCTGGACCTCACCTGTTCTCACGCCGGCGGCTCTGCTGCGAAAGGGAGCCTGTGAGGCCGGAGAAGCGGCCGAAACGACGAAATGGAGCACGTAATGACTGACACCGCGCTGGTTCTCGTGGACATCCAGAACGACTATTTTCCGGGCGGCCGCATGGCCCTGGAGCATGCCGTGGAGGCAGGGGCCAAGGCAACGGCGGTGCTGTCCAGATTCCGCGAACTCGGCTTGCCCGTTGTGCACGTGCGCCACGAATCCGTGCGCCCCGGCTCGACCTTCTTCCTGCCCGGCACGCCTGGCTGCGACTTCCCGGACATCGTGGCCCCGCTGCCCGGCGAGGCCGTGGTGACCAAGAACTTTCCCAACTCGTTCCGCGGCACGGATCTCGAAGAGAAACTGGGCGCTGTAGGCGCAAAGCGTCTCGTCGTGGCGGGCATGATGACCAACATGTGCATAGATGCCACGGTGCGCGCGGCCTGGGACATGGGCTACGCCTGCGTGGTGGCGGGTGATGCCACGGCCGCCTGCGCCCTGAAACACGGCGGAGTGGCCGTCACTCCGTCGCAGGCGCGGGCTGCCTTCCTGGCTGCGTTGGGCATGGTCTATGCCGAGGTGGTGGAGACGGACGCGCTGTGCGCGGCACTCGCGCGGTGATGGTGACCGCGCGGGGACTGCCGACTAGGGGGAGACCCGGCGCAACATGTCCCACATGAGCTTGAATTCCTTGAGCTGGTCGGCGTCACGCTCGAATTGCAGGCTGGTGAGCACGCCGCGGTAGCCTTCCTCGAATTCCTCGTCCGTGAATTCGTAGCCTTCGGCTGCGAGGATCTCGACGCGTTCGGCTCCGTTGGAGGCCGCAAGAAGCCTGTCGCGAAGCTCCTTGTCGGTCAAGGCCTGCTTGAGGAAGGGACGGACGTGAGCCATGGGCATGGGGAATCTCCTGGGAATGACGTTGTTTTGCAAAAATAGCATTTCACGGCGCAGGAGGCCAGCGCTATCGTACCCTGCGCCCTGGCACCCAGCCGCGCCAGGGCAGCATGTCCTCCCTGCTTGACCTTTCATGGACATTTCACCACAAGGGGCGAGGGCGCAGCACACCGCAGCAGGCGCCTGAAAGGAAGACATGGCCAGAAGTCGCGAAATCGTCGTCATCCGCAAGCCCGCAGAGGAGCACCACGAGCACCACGGCGGCAGCTGGAAGGTGGCTTATGCGGACTTCGTGACCGCCATGATGGCCCTGTTCCTGCTCCTGTGGCTCCTTCTGGCCCTGAAGCCCCAGCAGAAGCAGCAGCTCGCGCAGTTCTTCCGCAACCCCGAAAGCGTCAAGGCCCACGTCGACGAGAACGGCAAGCCGATCATCGGCGAGATCGTGGACGCCAAGCAGGCCATCGCCCGCCTGGACGTGCGTCAGCGTCTGCAGCTGGACGTCGCGGGACAGCTGAAGGAGCTCCTCAAGGACGAACTCAAGACGCTGCCCGGCGCGGGCGTGACCCTGGACGACAAGGGCGGCATCAAGGTCACCCTGCCGAGCAGCGCCCTGTTCAAGGCGGGCTCCGTCGATCTGACGCCCGAGGCCATGCGCATCCTGGACGGAGTTGCCGCAGTGCTGATGAAGCACCAGGTGAATCTGCAGGTGCGCGGCTATTCCGACGATCAGGAGGTACAGGGCACCCGCTACCCGAACAAGTGGGAATTCTCCGCCGCGCGTGCGGCTGCGGCCCTGGAATACATCACCCACAAGTTCACGCTGCCTCCGGTGCACTACGAGGCGGTCGGGCTCGGCGACTCGAGGCCCCTCGTGCCCAATACCAGCGACGAGAACCGGGCCCTCAACAGGCGCATCGAAATCTACTATTCACTGGTCGACTCCTCGAAATAGCCGCCTGGACGCACGAGAGAGCCGCCTGCACAGGGGAGGAGGGGACATGCGCAACAGTTTCCGCATAGACATCGAGGATGGAGACGTCTACGAGCTGGCTGCCTGGTTTTATCCCTTGCCGTGCCCCCAGGCCATCCACATCAGCGAGCTCGGCCTGCCGAACCTGCTTCTGGGGCGCGTGAACTGCTCGCTTCATCTGGACAACATCTCGGCCGAGGGTGTGGGCATCTCCTTCCGCCGCGCCTGCCGCCATTTCCCGGCAGACCTCCAATCCCATGCCGTGCTCCTGTACATGAAGCTTTCGAGCCCTCTCGATCCCGCTGACGAGCCCTTCGTCCTGCTGCTCGGCTGCACGGTTCAGGCCGCGCGCCAGACAGACGAGCGCGTCTTCCTCGGGCTGCGCGTCGTCTGCGAGGGCTCGGGCGACGCCCAGGACAAGATCGTGAATTTCCTCAACGTGGAGAAGTACGGCATCGCCGATCTGACGCGCTGGTGCGACGAGAAGGACAGGGTGAGCCGCGCCGAGAAAAGAGCGATTTCACTCGGACTGCGCATGGACCGCCTGCTGGCCGAGATCGCGAACGCGGTCGACCCCAGACTGCACGAAGAGATCGGGGAGTGCGGCATGGCCGAGAGCGCTTCCGCTCCGGCAGATCCGGCCGACTAGGACGGCGGCAACGCCACGGCCGGGGCCTCGTCGCCCGTGGTGCCGCTGATGGCGAAGAAGAATTCCACGCGCCTGTTGCGGGCCCTGTTTTCTGGGGTGTCGTTGGGCACCAGAGGCTGGGTGTCGGCGTAGCCGATGGCCTCCAGTCGCCTGGGATCTATCCCGAAACGGCTTATGAGCATGCTGACCACGCTGGCCGCGCGCGCAGTGGAGAGCTCCCATCGCGAGTGGTAGAGTCCGCTCGTGGACTCGCTGTCGTCCGTGTGTCCCCGGACCTGCAGGACCACGTCCTTTTCCTTCAGGATCGAGGCCACTTCCTGGAGCACGTGCGGCGCCTCGGCCGTCAGTTGGCTGGTTCCGGGCGTGAAGAGCAGCGAGGCGCCCATGCGGATCAGGATGCCGCCGCTCTCGGAAGTGATGCTCGTCGCCCGGGCCATGTCCGGATCCTTGGTCACGAAGTCGCGCAGCCGGTCGGAGATGTCGCGCAGCAGCTGCTTCTGGCGCGTCGTGGCGGTGAAGTCCGAGCGTGCGGGCTGGGCCGAGGGAACCGGCGCTCCCTGGGAGACCGTCGCCTCGTGGAAGGCGTCCGGGTCCTGGAAGAAGCTCGCGAGCTGTTTCTTCTGCTGCGGCTTCAGGGCCAGGAGCAGCCACAGGAGCAGGAACAGGGCCATGAGCGCGGTGACGAAGTCGGCATAGGCAACCTTCCAGCTGCCGCCGTGATGCCCCCCGTGGCCGGCCTCTTCCTGGCGCACGATGTAGAGGCGGTTCTTGTCCGCCTGGCTAGGCACCCTTCATGGCCTCCTCGAGCTCCTCGAAGGTGGGTTGCACGTGCCCGGGGATGGCGCGCCGCCCGGCCTCCACGGCCAGGATGGGCGCGAGTCCCATGAGGTAGGCCGAGAGGGCCGATTTCACCACCTTGAGCTGGGTCTGCTTGGCCGCCGCCATGTGCTCCAGGCTCGAGGCCATGGGGCCGACGAAGCCGTAGCACAGGAGCACGCCGAGGAACGTGCCGAGCAGGGCGGAGCCGATGGAGTGGCCGAGGACCTCGGGCGGCTGGTCGAGCTTGCCCATGGTCAGCACCACGCCGAGCACCGCGGCCACGATGCCCAGACCCGGCAGGGAGTCGGCGATCTTGGTCACGCTCTGCGAGGGGATGAGGTGGTGGTGATGCCGGGTGGAGATGTCGAAGTCCATGAGCGCGTCCATGAAGTGGTGCTCGATGTTGCCGGAGAGCACCACTTTCAGGTTGTCGCACAGAAAGCGGGTGACGGCCTTGTCCTTGAGCACGCCCGGATACTTGGTGAAGATCTTGCTCTGGTCGGGCTTGTTGATGTGCTGGTCCATGGCCACCGCGCCGCCGCGTCTGGCCTCGCTGAACAGGCCGAACATCACGGAGAGGAGCTCCAGGTAGTCCTTCTTGCTCTTCTCCTTGGCCGTGAAGATCTTGAGGATGTGGGAGAAGACGTCCTTGACCACGCTCATGGGCGAGGCGATCAGGAACGAGCCCAGGGCTGCGCCGCCGATGATCAGGGCTTCAATGGGCTGGATGAGGATGCCGAGGTGGCCGCCTTCCAGCAGGAAGCCGCCCACAACGCAGCCCAGGACTACGAATATACCGACAATAGCTATCATGCGGGGGTCGTCCCTCCTCGCCTCGTGACTGGGAATGTTCCGGCGCCGCGTTCAGCCTGGAGAACATTCGCCGTGCGCTTCCGCCCGCCGGATCGGGCTTGAAAAGACCAGTCGAATACACCCCTTTGCGGGACTTCCGCAAGACGTCCGTTTGTATAGACGCGGTGCGGTCACGCGGCAAGGTAGGGTTTACCCCACTTCATTGTCGAACGCCGCGACCAACTCGCTCAGTGCCCGCGATTGTTGCCCTCGTGGGCGTCCTGTGCTACCCGGCGGGATAGACCATACAACCCTGCCAAGGAGTCCGAGAGATGCGTTTGAACCCGAGTGAATGTATCCTGTACAGCGGCGGCGCCAACGGAGCGGAGCAGGTTTTCGGCGAGATGGCCGAAAAATACGGACTTGAAGAGGTCAACTACAGCTTCGAGGGGCACCAGAGCACGCGCTCGCGCGGAGTGCGCATCCTCACCCAGGAGGAGTTGCGCCTCAAGGACGTGAGCATGACCTACGTCTCTCGGCTCATGCATCGCAACTATTCGCAGGCTCCGCTCTTCCGAAAGGTTCTGCAGAGCATCTGCTGGCAGGTTTCCAGCGGCCATGAGGTCTTCGTGGTGGGCAACATCCTCGAGGACGACACGGTCACCGGCGGAACCGGCTGGGGCGCCGAGTTCGCCAAGCTCTGCAACAAGCCGCTCTATGTCTTCGACCAGGTCAAGGACGGCTGGTTCTTCTGGAACAAGGAGCGCTGGGACCCGGCGGGCGACCCCGTCATCTCCCACCATCATTTCACCGGCACAGGCACGCGCTTTCTCGAGGAAAACGGCCGCACGGCCATTGCCGTGCTCTTCGCCCGCAGCTTCGGGTAGCCGCAGGACCGGCACAAGACGACAGAGCCCGGCCCCGCCGGGCTTTTTCATCTCAGCGAAGAGAGCAGGGAGCCGCGCGGCTGTTGAAAGCCCGCTCCCGATGGTTTAGGGAGAAAGGACGGCACAGGGCGGCAAAGCCCCACGTGCCCTGCCCGCATGCACAGGCCCGCGCAGGGCCTTCGTACCACGGCCTCGAACCAGAACATTCGGCACCACGGGAGGACAGCAATGACCGGCTCCGAGAAGATCTCTTCCATGAACGACTACCGCAAGGGCTCGGAGGACGGCTCCATCCCCGTCGAGGCCACGGACAAGACCAGCCGCGACCTGGGCAAGGTCGCCATCTTCATCTCCATCCTCTCCATCCTGCTGCTTGCGGTCTTCTTCTTCGGCCTCAACCAGAACATCAAGGGCCTCTCGGCCGACATGAAGACCGTGAACACCGACGTGAGCCAGCTGAAGACCACGGTGGCCGAGCTGCCCGCCAAGATGCAGCGCTCCATGGTCGTGGACCAGCTGCACGACATCACCTCCAAGCTCGACTACCTGCGCGGCAAGGTCTCGCCCGCGGACGCCGCCAAGCTCGAGGAGGCGCTGCAGACCATCATGGCCGTGCAGAACCAGGGAGCTGCCGCTGTCGCGCCCGAGGCCGCTCCGGCTTCCGTGCAGCCCGCGCCCGAGCCCGCTGCCGCCCAGCCTGCCGAGCCCCAGGCCGCGCAGTAGCGCGGACGGCGCCTCGTCGCTGAAAGACGATACCAGAAGGGCTCCGGGCATCCGCCCGGGGCCTTTTTTGCGTCCGGGCCGCGGGCGCTCCCGGTTCAGTCGAGCACGATCATGCCCCTGGTGTATATCTGTACCAGGATGCGCTGGGCGCAGGTCGGGCATATCTCCCGGCTGCGCGTGCGCTCGGCGTACTTGACCAGGATCGGGCCGCTGCAGCCCGGACACTTGACGGCTATGCGCTCTGCCTCGCGGGCCTCGCGCAGAAAGGTGATGGTCATGTTTTCCTCCTCCCTGGGCCCGGGTGCTACGCCTGCCATGTCGCCCGCGGATTACGCGGATGTGGCGTTTCGTCGGCGCATACGGTAGATTCGCAGACACTTCGATCAGAGCGGGAACGGGAAACCGTGGACCAAGAGCCCATCATACTCCATCTCGACATGGACGCATTTTTTGCCTCGGTGGAGGAGGCGGACAACCCGGAGCTCAAGGGCAAGCCGGTGATCATCGGCGCCTCCGACCGGGGAGTGGTCTCGGCGGCCTCCTACGAGGCCCGGAAGTACGGCGTGCGCTCGGCCATTCCCGTGGCCCAGGCTCGCAAGCTCTGCCCGCACGGCATCTTCCTGCCCGGTCGCCACAGGCGTTACGGCGAGGTCTCGCGCCAGGTCATGGCCGTGGTGCACGGCTTCTCGCCGCTCGTGCAGCAGACCTCGGTGGACGAGGCCTACGTGGACATCTCGGGCATGGGGCTGCTCTACGAGAGCCCCCTGGAGCTGGCTCGGCTGATGAAGGCGGCCATCGTCGAGGCGACGGGGCTCACCTGTTCCGTGGGCATAGCGCCCAACAAGTTCCTGGCCAAGATCTGCTCGGACCTGAACAAGCCCGACGGCATCTACATCCTGCTGCCCGCGGACGTTCCGGCCTTCCTCAAAGCCTTGGTGCCGTACAAGATCCCCGGCGTGGGCAGACGCCTGGCCGAGGAATTGCAGTCGCTCAACGTGCGCGTCATCGCCGACGTGCTGCGCTTCTCCCACTCCTTCTGGGTGGAGCGCATGGGCGAGAAGACCGCTGATTTCCTCTACGCCCGCGCCCAGGGGCTCGGGAGCACGAACGTCGTGCCGCACTCCGACCCCAAGTCGTCCGGTGCGGAGAACACCTTCGAGAAGGACACTGACGACCGCGAGGAGCTCAGGCGCTGGCTTCTGCACCAGTCCGAGCGCGTGGGGCGCGACCTGCGCAAGTACGGCTGGCACGGCCGCACCGTGACCCTGAAGGCCAAGTACCGCGATTTCAAGACCGTCACGCGCAGCCGCACGCTGCCGCGACCCGTGCAGACCACGGAGGAGATCTACCGCGCGGCCGAGGAGCTGTTCGCGGCCCTGCCGCTGCCCCAGCCGCTCAGGCTCATCGGCGTCAGCGTCTCCGGGTTTTCGCGCGGGGAACGCCAGCTCGACCTGCTGGGCGAGGCGCCCCGGGCTCGGACGGACCGCCTGGACCAGACCCTGGACGCGCTGAACGAGCGCTTCGGCGACGCCGCCGTGGTGCGAGGCCAATTGTTCGGATTCCGCCGCAGGAAGTGAGGCGGAAAACTGTGGAACCCGATGGAGGATCCGTGTTCGACCAGACCCAGCTCGACCGTTACGCCGAGGTGCTCCTGTGGGCGCTTCGCACCTCGCGCAAGGAGCCCCTGGCCGCGGGCGCGCCGGTGCTCGTCCGTTTCGACCATGCGGCCCTGCCGCTGGCTGAGACGGTTTTCGCCCAGCTCCTGGAGGCCAACTGCAATCCCGTCCTGCGCATGAACATGACGCCGACCATGGAGACGTCGCTCTACGGCCTGGGCCGCTTCAACCAGCTGCGCTTCGTCCCCCCGGGGGAGGAGGAGCTGATGCGGGGGCTTGCCGGCGGCATCTATCTTCTGGCCCCGGACTCCCTGACCCACCTCTGCCACGTGAATCCCGAGGACATCGCGGCGCGGCAGCTGGCGCTCCGGCCCCTGCGCGACATCCTCGACCGCCAGGAGGAACTCGGCCGCTTCGGCTGGACCCTGGCGCTCTATCCGACCAAGGCCCTGGCAGGCCATTCCGGGCAGAGCGCGGAGGAGTACGCCGGGCGCATCGCGCGCGCCTGCATGCTCACCTCGAGCGATGCCGTGGCCAAGTGGAAGAGCATCTGGGAGCAGGCGCAGGAGATCAAGACCTGGCTCACGGGAATGCGCATCGTCTCCCTGCGCCTGGAATCGGAGAACATCGACCTTACGGTGGCCATGGGCGAGCATCGCCGCTGGCTCGGGCTCACCGGTCACAACGTGCCGAGCTTCGAGATCTACACCTCGCCGGACAACCGCGGCACGCGCGGCGTCTTCTATGCGGACCAGCCGTCGTTCCGCAGCGGCAACACCGTGCAGGGCGTGCGGCTGGTCTTCAAGGAGGGCGCGGTCGAGAGCCTTTCGGCCGAGAGCGGGGAGGGCTTCGCCCTGCGGCAGGTCTCCATGGACCAGGGAGCGCGGCGAGTGGGCGAGTTCTCGCTCACGGACAAACGCTTTTCGCGCATCGACCGCTTCATGGCCCATACGCTCTACGACGAGAATTTCGGCGGCGAGCACGGCAACTGCCACATCGCGCTCGGCATGTCCTATTCTGACACCTTCGACGGCGACCCGGCGATCCTGAACGACGACCTCAAGAAGCGGCTCGGGTACAATGTCTCGGCCCTGCACTGGGACCTTGTGAACACGGAGAACAAGGTGGTCACGGCGAGGCTGCCAGGAGGCGGGCATCGGATCATTTACGAAGCCGGACAGTTCGTACTCTGAGGGGTTGGAAAAAATGCCTCGAAGGGTCTTGGCAGCCCGAGGGTATTGTGATAAATGTCACATTCCCCTTCGGGAACAAGACACAAAAGTCATTTGAGGAGGAGATCATGGCCATTATTGCTGTTGGTCACAAGAACCCGGATACCGACACCATCGTGTCGTCCATCGCCATCGCCGACCTGTACAAGAAGGTCTACGGGAAGGACACCAAGCCCGTGGCCCAGGGCGCGGTCAACCCCGAGTCCAAGTTCGTCCTCGACAAGTTCGGCCTGGCCGCCCCCGAGGTGGTGACCGACGCGACCGGTCAGCAGATCATCCTGGTCGACCACTCCGACCTGGCCCAGAGCCTCGCCAATCTCGACAAGGGCGAGATCGTGGCCATCGTCGACCACCACAAGCTGGGCGACGTGACCACCACCAACCCGCTCGAGATGTGGGTGTGGCCGGTGGGCTGCTCCTGCACCGTCATCAAGGGCATGTACGACTTCTTCAAGGTCGAGGTGCCCAAGGCCATCGCCGGCGCCATGCTCTGCGCCATCCTCTCCGACACCGTCATGTTCAAGTCCCCGACCTGCACCGACGCCGACAAGAAGGCGGTCGACTCCCTGGCCAAGATCGCCGGCGTCACCGACTACATGTCCATCGGCGTCGAGATGTTCAAGGTCAAGTCCGCCGTGGACGGCACCCCGATGAAGGATCTGCTGAACCGCGACTACAAGGACTTCGACATGGCCGGCAAAAAGGTCGGCATCGGCCAGCTCGAGGTCGTGGACCTGTCCATCCTGACCCCGTACAAGGAAGGCCTGTACGCCGAGATGGAGAAGGCCAAGGCCGCCGGCGGCAACCACTCCATCTTCCTGCTGCTGACCGACATCATGAAGGAAGGCTCCGAAATGCTCTGCCTCACCGACGATCCCGCCGTGGTCGAGAAGGCCTTCGGCAAGAAGATCGACGGCAAGAGCGTGTGGCTCGACGGCGTGCTCTCCCGCAAGAAGCAGGTCGTGCCTCCCTTCGAGAAGGCTTTCAAGGGCTAGACCAGGTCTCCGCCATCGACTTGGAAAAGCAGAATCGCCCGCCCGGGAAACCGGGCGGGCTTTTTTTGCGTCGTTGAACGGCTGGCGGAAGGAAAGCGTGCCCCCGGCGAACGCGAAAAAAGGCCGGGCGGCATGCGCCGTCCGGCCTTCGTCACACGCGGGGCAGGGGAGGCTAGAGCAGACCGGCCGTGGTCAGGGTGTCGCGCAGCGACTTCTCGTGCTCGGGGGTGAGCGGGACCAGGGGCAGGCGCAGCTCCGGACCGATGCGGCCCATCATCGCGAGCGCCGTCTTGACCGGGATGGGGTTGGTCTCGATGAACATGGCCCGGTTCAGCGGCGAGAGGCGGAAGTGCAGCTCCTGGGCCTTGGCGATGTCGCCCTTGAAGAAGGCGTCGCAGAGCTGGGCCATCAGGGAGGGAACGATGTTCGAGGTCACGGAGATGACGCCGCAGCCGCCGATGGCCAGGGTCGGCAGGACCGTGAAGTCGTCGCCCGAAAGGATCATGAAGTCGTCGCCGCAGCACTCGCGCACGTCGGAGATCTGGGTCAGGTTGGCCGTGGCCTCCTTGACGCCGATGACCTCGGGCACGGCCTTGCGGATGGCCGCAAGGGTGGAGGGCAGCACGTTGGAAGCCGTGCGGCCCGGCACGTTGTAGACGACGAAGGGCATGCTCACTTCCGCGGCGATGGCCTTGAAATGGGCCACCAGCCCTGCGGGCGTGGGCTTGTTGTAGTAGGGGGTGATGTGCAGCGCCGCGTCGGCCTTGGCCTCCTTGGCGAAGCGGGTCAGCTCGATGGCCTCGCGGGTGTTGTTGGAGCCCGCGCCCGCGATGACCGGCACGCGGCCTTTGACCTGCTCCACGCAGATGCTGATAACACGCATGTGCTCTTCGTGGGACAGGGTGGCCGACTCGCCGGTGGTGCCGCAGGGAACCACGCCGTGGATACCCTGTTCGATCTGCCACTCGATGAGCGCGCGGTAGGCCTCTTCGTCGACGGCGCCGTTCCTGAACGGCGTGACGAGGGCGGTATAGGCGCCTTGGAATTGCATGGCTGACTCCTTTGCGCGGGTTGTTATTTCACGACGCCCGTGAGCACGGCGGCCGTATCGGGATCGTCCGGCAGATCGTCCTTCAGGGGCACGACCGTGAAGCGCACGTTGGCGTCTTGCTTCCATTTGAAATCGGGGCTCCTGTCCGGCCAGGCCAGGACCTCGATGCTCCCCACCGCCTTTCCCTCGGCGTAGGGCCTGACCCACAGGGTCTTGTCGAAGGCCGTGAACATTCCGACGATGCCCCGGCCCCGGCCGCTGCCGACGAAGATGTCGAAGGCGTTGTCCGGGCGGGAAAGGAGCACCTGCTCCGCATCCACGTCCCATGGCGACAGTCCGATGACCAGTTTCGCCTTGCCCCTGAGCTCCTTGGCCGCGGCTGCGGCCGCGTCGAACTGCGCGGCCGTGGGCGAAGGCGTCGTCACTTCCGGCAGGAGCACGAGGCCGACCGTGCCGTCCGTGGTCTTCAGCAGTCGCGTCTCGATCTTCTGCGGGCTCGTGAAGGCGGGGGGGATTGCGACCCCGGCCGCCGTCAGCGCCTTGCGCTCCGCGTCCGCCAGAAGGCCAGCGGTATACCCGAGCCCCGCGTAGACCTTGCCCAGCCGGGCGAGGGTCGTGGGATCGGGAGCCCTGCCGTCCTCGTCAATGAACTCCCAGGTGCCCGCCAGCTTCAGCAGCCGGCCGTCGCACTTGTCCTCTTCTTGCCTGAAAAAACTGACCCGCCGGGCCAGTCCACCGATGGTGGTATGGCCTCAGGAGGGGCACGGTTCGTATTTCCCGAACGTCTTGCCCGTGTAGAGCACGGTCAGGACGGGCTCGGCGCGCCCGGGAGTCGCGAAGGCGGCGAGAAGCAGCGTTGCAAACAGGAATAATCGCGCCAGCCGCCCCATCACTTGTTCAAGTATTCCTTGAGTTCCTTGCCGGGGCGGAAGAAGGGCAGGCGTTTGGGATGGACGTCGACCAGCGCGCCGGTCTTGGGGTTGCGGCCGGTGTATCCCTGGTAATCCTTGACCTTGAAGCTGCCGAATCCACGAATCTCGACACGATCCCCGGCGATCAGCGAATCCTTGATGGAGTCGATGAAGGCGTTGACGATGATGGAGGCTTCGTCGATATGCAGTTCTTTCTTCTCCGCCAGCTTCTTGATCAGTTCGCTCTTGTTCATGGTCCTACCTCAGGAGGTTGTATCCCGTCCGCGACGTAACCGGACGGGGCCGGAAGGAGGAAAAACTCCTGAGCTTCCAGCGGTTGCGAGAGTGCCCAAAAGACCGCTTCGTCGTCAAGCCCCAGGTGCGCCCAACTCGGGAAAGTTCTTGAGCGGGGGCGTTGCGGCGATGAGCTTCTGATTGTCCGAACGGAAGCGCTCGAGCTTCGCGGCAAGGCCGGAGACGTCCTTGGCCGCCTCGGAATCGGGCGCGTACTTCATGAGCGGCGTCTGCCGCCGCACGGCCTCGAGCACGCTCTTGTCCGAGCGCACCGAGCCCAGGCTCCGGATGGTGATGCCCAGGAACTTCTTGCAGGCCGCGGAGAGACGCTCGAAGGTCTGCTTGGCCTCGGCCGGCGTGGCCTGGTTGACCAGGACCAGGAAGTCGTCGATGTCGTGGTGCTGGTGCAGCACCTTCATCAGCGCGTAGCTGTCCGTGAGCGAGGTCGGTTCCGGCGTGACCACCACCACCCTGATCTGCGTCATGGCCGCGAAGGAAAGCACCGTCTTGTTGATGCCCGCTCCGAGGTCCAGGATCAGGAAGTCGTAGCCGCCGATGAGCTGCACCAGTTTCTTGAAGAGGAGATCCTGCATGTCCTCGTCCATCTCCACGAGCTCGGGCACGCCCGAGGCCGCGGGCAGGAAGTCGAGGCCGCCCGGCTCGATGTTCACGACCACGTCGCCGGAGTTGACTTCCGGCCGCAGCAGGTCCTGCAGGTTCTTGTCCGGGGAGAGGCCGAGCAGGACGTCGAGGTTGGCCAGGCCCAGGTCACAGTCGAGCAGCAGCACGCCCTTGCCCTCTGCGTGCAGGGCGTAGCCGAGGGAAAGGGATATATTGGTCTTGTCCACGCCGCCTTTGCCGCTCATGATCGAGATCGACAGGGTCTTGTTGGAATTCATCGTCGTGGCGCCTCTCATTTGATTCCGGTGAAGAGGAATTTCTTTTCGCTGGAATGGACCAGGGTGGATTCGGGCAGGGGCGCAGCCATGTCCGGAATGGGCGCGCTGACGTACCGGTTCTTGCCGGTCCGCTTGGCCTCGTACAGGGCGTTGTCCGCGAGCTCGACGAAGCCGGCGAGCGTCATGTCCACCCGGCCCTTGTAGCTGGCGATGCCCGCGGAACAGGTCAGCCCGATGACGTTTCCGTTGTGCTCGATGCGCAGGTTCCGCACGCTCTCGAGGACACGTTCGACCATGGACTGGGCGCGCAGGAGCCCGGCGCCCGTGAGCACGAGGGAGAACTCCTCCCCGCCCGTGCGCGCGGCCATGTCGTAGCGGCGCTTCTCGTGCTCCAGCACGCTGGACAGGGCCACCAGGACTTTGTCGCCCGCCGGATGACCGTAGGTGTCGTTGATCCTCTTGAAATCGTCGATGTCGAAGACGACCAGGGAGATGGAGCTGTGCGTCCTGCGGCTGCGCTCTATCTCCAGGTCCAGGGCCCGTTCGAAGGCACGTCGGTTGGACAGCCCGGTCAGCGCGTCGTGGTCCGAGAGATGGGCCAGGTTGCTCATGCGCTGCTGCAGATGCAGGATCTGCGGGTAGAGGTCGCCCTGAAGCGGCATGGCGAGCCATTCGGCAAGATTGAAGCTGGTCGAGAGGCTCTGCCAGTCGTCCAGGATGAGGCCGGGGCAGAGGCGGAGGATGGCGAGCACGTTCTTGCTCGAATTCTCCTCCACGCTCCCGCTGAGCTTTATCTGCTCGCGCAGCCGCTCGAGCTCCCGGGCCAGGGTGTGCCCTTCGTCCGCCAGCAGTTCGAAATCAGCCATGGAACTGCAGGAGGTAGTTGCGGATGAGCTGATCCAGTTCGCCGTCGAGCACTGCGTCCACGTTGCCGATCTCCGTCCCGGTGCGGTGGTCCTTGACCAGCCGGTAGGGCTGTAGGGTGTAGGTGCGGATCTGGCTGCCCCAGGCGATGGCGTCCTTGGTCTCGTACTGGGCCTGGCGCTCGGCCTGCCTTTTGCGCATCTCGGCCTCGTAGAGCCTGGCGCGCAGGATCTTGTAGGCCGTCTCCTTGTTGCGGATCTGGGACTTCTCGTTCTGGCACTGCACCACGATGCCGGAGGGCATGTGCGTCAGGCGCACGGCCGAGCTCGTCTTGTTCACGTGCTGGCCGCCCGCGCCGCTCGCGCGATAAGTGTCCACGCGCACGTCCTCCTCCTTGATCTCGATCTCGATGTCGTCGTCCGCGTCGGGATAGACGTCCACCGAGGCGAAGGAGGTGTGGCGACGGCCCGAGGCGTCGAAGGGCGAGATTCGGATCAGGCGGTGGATTCCGGCCTCGCCCTTGAGGAAGCCGTAGGCGTAGGGGCCGGTGATCTGCACGGTCACGCTCTTGAGCCCCGCCTCCTCGCCCTCGAGATAGTCGAGGAACTCGACGGTGAACTCCTTGCGCTCGGCCCAGCGACGGTACATGCGCAGGAGCATCTCGGCCCAGTCCTGGGCCTCGGTGCCGCCCGCGCCGGGATGGATCTCCAGGATGGCCGCGCTCTTGTCCTCGGGACGCGAGAGCAGCTCAGCGAGTTCGGTCGCCTCGATCAGGCCGTTCAGCTGCCCGATCAACTCGTTCAGCGTCTCCAGGACCTCTGCGCTCTGGTCCTCGATGGCCAGGCCGAGCCAGTCCTCCACGTCTCCCTTGACCTTCCTGAGCTTCTCCAGGCGTCCGGCCGTGTCCTCGAGGCGACTTTTCTCCTTGAGGGCGGGCCTGAGCGCATCCGGGTTGTCCCAGGCGCCGGGGCGTGAAAGCTCGGTCTCTATCTCGTGCAGGCGATTGGTGATTGCGGAGGGGTCAAAGACGCCTCCAGAGCGAGTCGAATTTCTCGAGAAGAGGCAGACTTTCCGTCTTGAGATCGGCGTATTGCAACATGGGAACTGCGTATCCTTGTATCTGTCTGTCGTCTAGTCCCGGGCCAGGCGCCGCCTCGCCGCAAGCCCGACCGCGATGGGCAGCAGGGCCATGGCGTAGATCAGCACGTGGACGAGGCGGAAGAAGCGATGGTAGACCGTCGTCTCGTTCCGCAACTCGAGCACCCGCGCCCGCGCGGCCGTGTGGAAGAGGGGGGTGCGCTCCAGGACCCTTCCGTAAGGGTCTATGAACGCGGACACTCCGGTGTTGGTGCTGCGCACCATGGACCGGCCCTGCTCCACGGCCCGAAGCAGCGAGAGATCGAGATGTTGCAGGGGGGCGCTGGAAATGCCGAACCAGGCGTCGTTGCTGATGTTCACCAGGATGTTGGCCCCCGCCGACACGCGATGCTGCGCCAAATTCGAATAGATCGCTTCATAACAGATGAGCATGCCTGCCGCAACCTTGCCCAGGCGCAAAGGCGAGACGTTCGTGCCGGGCACGAAGTCGCCCATGCTCTCCACGAGCTTGCCGAGCGGCAGCCAGTCGCCGAAGGGCACGTACTCGCCGAAGGGCACCAGGTGCTGCTTGTCGTAGTACTGCTCGTCCAGGGCCTGGCCGGTGATCAGGTAGGCGCGGTTGTAGAGCTTGTAGGTGTTCGTGCGCACGTCCAGGGTGTAGGCCGGGGAACCGGTGAGCACCGTCGTGCCCGAGGAGCGCACGAACTCGCGCACGCGTCTGCCGAGTTCGTTGGGGTCCTGGTAGTAGAAGGGGAGTGCCGTCTCGGGCCAGACCACGAGGAGGGGCTTCTCGCCGTCCTTCTCCAGGTCCCCGCTCAGGGTGAGGTAGCGGTCCACCGTGCCGCCCTGGTAGGCCTTGTCCCATTTGATGCTCTGGTCGATGCTGCCCTGGGCCAGCCCGACGAGGACGGGGCCGTCACCTTGGGCCGTCGAGGGCAGCGGCGTGTGCAGGCGGTGTAGCCCGAAGCCGAGCAGCGCCGCCAGCAGCGCGACGCCCGCGGCGCGATGGCGGAGCGTCATGCGCGAGGGGCCCAGCAGCCAGACCGCGGCCGTGGCCAGCAGCAGTCCGAGCCCGAGCGCGCCCACGACGCTCGCGGCCTGGATCATGGCCGTCCAGGGGGAGAAGGCCGAGGCCGTGGTCAGCCACGGGAAGCCGGTGAAGAGCCAGCCCCGCAGGTACTCGAGCCCGGCCCACATGGCGCCTGCCGCAGGGGCCAGGAGCCAGGGCGAGTAGTCGGCGCAGAACCTGCGCAGGAGGGCGCAGAAGAGGCCCGCGTAGAGCGCCAGGTACATGGCCAGGAGCACGGGACAGGGAGCGGCCAGGAGCCAGGGCAGGTTCCCGTAGTCGTGCACGGGCAGGGCGATCCAGTAGAGGCAGCCGGAATAGGCCAGCGTCGCGGCCAGGAAGCCTTGGCGGAAGGCCTGGCCGGGGCTCTTCGCGCGCAGGGCGAGCGCCGCGAGGCCCGCAGGCACGAGCAGCGAGGCGGCAGGGACGTGCAGCCACAGATTGGCGTGGCCGATCCACGCGCCCAGGGCGATGGCGAGGGTCCAGAGGAGCAGCACGGGATCAGGTGGCGGAGGGAGCGTCCGACTTGACGTGGATCCAGCGAATCTGCTTCTTGTCCGCTTCCTTGACCAGGAAATGCAGTCCCTCCAGCGTGAACTCCTCGCCCTGCCTGGGCACGCGGCCGGAGATCTCGCACAGATAGCCGCCGATGGTCTCGACCTGCTCGGAGGTGAAGGCGGTGTTCAGAAGTTCGTTCAGCTCCTCGAGCTCCAGACGGCCGCTGACCAGATGGCTGCCGTCGGGCAGGGCCTGGATCTCGTCGGGCTCGTCGATGTCGTGCTCGTCCTCGATGTCGCCGACGATCTCCTCGATGACGTCCTCGAGGGTGATCAGGCCCGAGGTGCCGCCGTACTCGTCCACGGCGATGGCCAGGTGCTGGCGGCGCTTGAGGAACTCGTGCAGCATGTCGCGCACGTTCTTGTTCTCGGGGATGAAGAGGGGGGGCAGCATGATGTCCCTGACGCCAGGCCGGGCGTCGGGTGGCGCGAGCATGGCGCCGAGCATGTCCTTGGAGTGGATGATGCCGATGATGCTGTCCTTGTCGCCCTGAAAAATGGGGATGCGGGTATGTCCTTCCTCGACGATCAGACGGCAGACTTCCTCGATTCCGGCTTCCACGTCGCAGCAGACGATGTCCGTGCGCGGGACCATGAGTTCATGGACGTAGAGCCGTTGCAGGCGGAGGACGCCCAGCAGCATGGGGACGTCTTCGCTCGTGAGTTCACCGTCGCGGAGGGCTTCGCGGATCGCGTCTTCGAGGGTGTGGCCGTTCTTGTTCTTGAAGAGACCGACGAGACTGGACCAGAAACCGCCTTCTTGAGGACTACTGTCGTCCAAACGAAACTCCTTTGTTGCGGTTGCGGGTTGGAGGGTCAGGCGATTCCCTTTTCCCGATGCATTTCCAAATGACGCCTGAAGACCCAATTGTCAATGGCTTCGACCCCCGAGTCTCCCGCAAGCCCGTGCCAGTGCACGATGTCCGGCGCCTCCGCATCCTTGCGGCCCTCGGCCAGGAATTCCAGCCCGACCTCGAGGCCGTGTTCGGCCTTGCCGTCGTAGATGTTGCGCACCTTGGCCCGCAGGATCGAGCGCTTTATGTCCTTGTCCCTCGGATCGTAGAGATCGAGGCAGAGGACGAAGCGTTCTCCGAGGGTGAAGGAGGTCGGCCGACGGCTCTCCATGGCTGCGGGCGGAATCTCGAAGCGCAGGCCGCCGCCGGAGATGTTGACCATGCGGACGTCGTGCGCGGCCGGGGCGCCTTCCCCGTTGCCGTCGCCGGAGGCGTGGGGAGGGGAGTAGGTGACGACAGGCTCTCCCCAGCCGCGCATGTCCGAGGCCGCCGAGGCGCCGGAAGCCTCGGGTTCCGGCCACAGGAGCAGGCCGTGCACGAGTCCGCTCGGGGGCTCGATGCGCAGGTGGGAGCGCTTCTGGCGGGCCTCGACCTTCTCGGGGAATTCCATGGTCGCCAGGCTGTTGCCGTGCTCCGAGAGGCCGATGGCCACGATCTCGGAGGTGAAGCCGAAATACTGCGGCTGCGGCATGTCGCGGGTCTTGACCTTGAAGAAGACGTCGGCGCGGCGGCCGAGCCATTCCTGGGACAGGCGGACGCTCGCGGAAAGCTCGACGGCCAGCGTCTCCGCGCCGATCTCGATGAGTTCGCAGGGGATGAAGCGGCTGCGCGCCGCGTTGTGTTCGAGGAGCATGTCGAAGCGGGCCCGCTGGTCGAAGGCGCTCTGGATGAGTTCCTGGATGCGCGCCCTGCCGACGATCCAGTTCAGGGGAATCGTCCCGCGTCGCCGGTCGAGCCAGCGGTTCAGCAGCCAGCCGGCGACCATGGCCAGGAACATGGCCATCAGGACCGTACCGAGCATGGCCATCATGTTCGGCGTGACGTTGTTGCCGAAGAAGGCGCTCTGGATCTGATGGAGGAACTGGTAGTCCATGCGGTGGGTCTTCCCTGGGTTCGGGAGACTCTATACGCTTTCCTTGACGAACGGAAGACGTTGCAGCCGTTTACAATCGGCCGATCTTGCGCAGGTGGATCTCAAGGCAGGAGAGGGCGGCCGGGGTGATGCCGGAGATGCGCGAGGCCTGCCCCAGGGTGCGGGGCCGGATGGCGCCGAGCTTTTCCTGCGCCTCTCGCGTCAGCCCTGACACGGCGGCGAAGTCGATGTCCTCCGGCAGCTCCTGTTCTTCCAGGGCGCGCGAGCGGCGTACCAGTTCGCTCTGGCGCGAGAGGTACCCGGAATACTTGATCTGCGTCTGGGCCTCGGCCAGGACGTCACCCGGCAGCTCGGCCAGGCGGGGCCAGAAGGGGGCCAGACGCTCGATGGCGACCTCGGGCTGGCGCAGGACGGAGGTCAGGGGGGCGGCCGAGGGCGGCGGGACGGCTCCGGCCGCGGCGAGCAGCCCGCGCGTGGCCGCGTCCGGCCGGATGACGATGCTCTCGAAGGCCGCGAGGACCTCCGCGATCCGAGCGCGCTTTTCCTCGAACTTCGTCCACTGCGTGTCGTCCACCAGGCCGCGCTCCCGGCCCAGAGCCGTGAGGCGGAGATCCGCGTTGCCCTCGCGCAGGAGCAGGCGGTGCTCGGCGCGCGAGGTGAACATGCGGTAGGGCTCGCGCGTGCCCTTGGTCACCAGGTCGTCCACCAGCACGGCCATGTAGGCCTCGTCGCGGCCGGGCACGAAGGGCGGCTCGCCGCGAAGCTTCGCCGCGATGTTGAGCGCGGCCCAGAGTCCCTGGGCGGCAGCTTCCTCGTAGCCCGAGGTGCCGTTGATCTGTCCGGCGCAGTAAAGCCCGGGCGCAGCCTTCGCCTCGAGCGTGGGCGCGAGCTGTTCCGGGAACACGTAGTCGTACTCGATGGCGTAGCCCGGCCGCACGATCTGCGCCTTCTCCAGGCCCGGGATGGAGGCGATCATGCGCTTTTGCACGTCGAAGGGCAGGCTCGTGGGGATGCCGCTCGGATAGACCTCGGGGCTGTCCAGTCCCTCGGGCTCGAGAAAGATCTGGTGGCGCTCCTTGTCCGGGAAGCGGGCGATCTTGTCCTCGATGGAGGGGCAGTAGCGCGCGCCCGTGCCCTTGATCACGCCGGTGAACATGGGCGAGCGGGAGAAGCCTTCCCGGATGGCTTCGTGCGTGGCCGCGGTGGTCCAGGTGACGTGGCAGGGCACCTGGGGCAGCTTCGGCCCCGGGCCGTGGAAGCTGAAGCCCGGGGGCGGCGTCTCGCCCGGCTGCTCCTCCAGGCGCGAGAAGTCGATGCTTTCGCGCAGGAGGCGGGGCGTGGTCCCGGTCTTCAGGCGGCCGAGCGCCAGGCCGAGCGCTGCGAGGTCGGCCGAGAGGCCGAGGCTCGGCGGATCGCCCAGGCGGCCGCCGGGAAAATTGGAAAGTCCGATGTGGATGAGGCCGGAGAGAAAGGTGCCGGTGGTCAGGAGCACGGCCCGCGCGCGGTGCTCCTCGCCGAGTGCCGTGCGCACGCCCGCGACGCGCCGTCCCCCCTCGCGCTCCTCCACGATGAGGCCGTGCGCGGTGTCCTGGCGGACCCAGAGGCCGGGCTGGGCGAAGACGTCGGCCTTGACGACGCGCATGTAGGCCTCGCGGTCCACCTGGGCGCGCGTGGAGCGCACGGCCGGTCCCTTGCTCATGTTGAGCGTGCGGAACTGGATGCCCGCGGCGTCGGTCCAAAGGCCCATCATGCCGCCGAGCGCGTCGATCTCGCGGACCATGTGGCCCTTGGCGAGGCCGCCCACGGCGGGATTGCAGGAGAGATGGCCGATGCGGTCGACGTTTATGGTCAGGAGCAGCGTGGACAGCGAGAGGCGCGCGAGCGCCATGGCCGCCTCGCAGCCCGCGTGGCCGGCTCCCACGACCACGACGTCGAAGAGCTCGGGCGGCGTGGGCTTCATCCGTCTTCCCTGCGGCGCGCTGCCCCTCAGGCCAGGAGCATGCGCGCGATGACCTTGGCGTCGCCGATGTGGTTCACGATGAGGGCCTTCTCGCCGGGCTGATGCGCGTTGTGCATCAGGGTGGCCCAGACGGCGGCCTCGAAGCCGCGACGGCGCAGGAAGGCGGCCACGGTGCCCCCGCCGATGCCGCGGGGCTGCGCCTTCAGCCCGGAAGTGGCCTCGATGGCGGCGAGCAGGCGGCGGGTGATCTCCGCGGTCAGCGGGGTGGCGGGCGCGGCCTGCTCCTGCTGCACGGACTCGTACTCGATCTTCACGCCGTAGATGGACTCGATCTCGTCGCCCATGGCGCGGATGGCGGCCTCCACGTCCTCGATGCGGTAGTCGGCCAGCACGCGGCAGTCCACGTAGAAGACGTCCTTGCCCGGCACGGTGTTGATGTTCTCCACGTTGGCCTCCTTCTTGGTCGGCTCGAAGGTGGAGAAGGGCGGATCGAAAAGCTGGTCGCGCATGTCGAAGCGCTCGTAGAGCGAGCGGATCTTCATCACGAAGGCCGAGGCCGCCACCAGGGAGTTGTTGCCCTGTGAGGGGCGCGAGGCGTGGCACTGCTTGCCGAGGACCGTGATCTTGAGCCAGAGCATGCTCTTCTCGGCAAGCTCCACGAGCGAGCCGTCGGGCTCGCCGAAGTCCGGCACCAGGAAGAGGTCGTCCTTGCGGAAGAGGTCGCCGTGCTCGTGCAGCACGTAGTCCAGGCCGTGCTTGCTGCCCGTCTCCTCGTCGGCCACGAAGATCATGCCCAGGGAAAGCTCCGGCGTCACCTTGCGCGCCACCAGGGCCTCGGCCACGAGCAGGCTCGAGACGATGGCCTGGTTGTTGTCCTCAACGCCGCGGCCCACGAGCACGTCGCCGTCCACGGACAGGGTCCAGGGATCGGTGGACCACAGGCTCAGCTCGCCCGGGGGCACCACGTCCACGTGGGAGATGACCCACAGGGTGCGCTCGGACTTGCCGGGCACGCGCGCGGCGAGGCTCGGGCGCACGCCGGAGGGCACGCGCGGGTCCGGGGCGTTCATCTCGCGCTGGACGGGGATGCCGAGCTCGGCCAGACGCTCGCGGATGTAGTCGCACTTGGCGCCCTCGCCGTCGCCGCCGTTCTCGGGGCCCAGGGCGGGAATGGCCACCAGGCCGCGCTGCAGTTCGACGACGCGGTCGCGCCGGGTATCCAGAAAGTCAAGGACAGTCTCGATCATGGCGTAATCCTGCGGGATCATGTGATGTTGTGTGCCGGAAGGCGGCGGGCGCACGTATCCCGTCGCAGTAAAAACTGCACGTTACGGAAAAAACGCGGCAAAGAAAAGGACGGAACGGCCCGACGCTGCGGACCGAGGTGACGGGGCGGACCTTCCGGGCTTGCGTCCGGGAAGGGCCCGCCCCGCGGCACCGGGGCTAGCGGCCGCGAGCGGCGCGCTTGGAAGCCTTGAGCGGGTTGATCTTGATCTCGCCGGTCTTGGTCTTCTCAGCCTTGACGTGGGTGGCGAAGTTGCACACCCCGTGCGCCCACTTGCGGGCGGGCTTGGCGTAGCTCGGGCAGTACTTGGTGTCGTCGACGGCGACGGCGCGGTCGCAGCCTTCACACTTGTCGATGATGGGCTCCATGATGAGACCCTTGAAGCACAGACCCTGTTCGGTCTTCTCAGCGCCCTGCAGGGCGTTGGCGGCATTTCCGTTGGCCATTTGCGGCATCCTCCTTGGGGGAGAGAAAATCTTCACTGAAATTGCAAGAGCGAAGCTTTATTATTGAGAAGTGGAGGATTGTCAAGGGCACATCAGCAGGTTTGCGCGGATTTGGCCCACTCCACGGCCTCCCGCGCCTCCTCGGCCAGCTCCGCCATGTCCAGGGTCAGGTGCTGTCCGGCCAGGTAGAGCACGCGTCCGCCGACCATGGTCATGCGCACCTCCCCGCCGGTGGCGGCGTAGACCGCCAGGGAGACGGGGTCGTGCAGCGGCATGAGGTTCGGACTCGAAAGATCGAGCGCGGTCAGGTCGGCCAGGGAGCCGGGCTCCACGCGCCCGACTCCGGGCAGGCGCAGGCATGCGGCTCCGCCTCGCGTGGCCATGTCCAGCACGGTCTGGGCCGGAAGCACCGCCGGGTCTAGGGCGTTTCCCTTCTGGGTGCGCGCGGCCGAGCCCATTTCCCGGAACAGGGAGAGGTCGTTGTTGCTGGCCGCGCCGTCCGTGCCCAGGGCCACCGTGATGCCCGCCTCGAGCATCCGCGGCACGGGCGCGAAGCCGTTGCCGAGCTTCATGTTGCTCTCCGGGCAGTGCACGACCCCGGCGCCGCGCCTGGCGAGCAGCTCCACGTCGGCTTCGTCGGCCTGCGCGCAGTGCACGAGCATGGCCCGAGGCGTGAGCAGATCCAGGGAATCGAGATAGGGGATGGGTCGAAGCCCGTGGTTCTTCAGGCAGAAATCAGTCTCGAAGGCGGATTCCGCGGCGTGGATCATCCAGGGCACGTCGAGCGCCTCGGCCAGGTCGCGGCTCGCGCGCAGCGCCTCGGCGTCGGCGGTGTAGAGCGCATGGGGCATGACGGCGGTGTGGATGAGCGGGTGGCCGTCGTAGCGGGCGTGCAGCCCTTCCATGAGCGCGAAGGCGTCCTCGAGGCTCTCGTAGGTCCTGGTCGGCGGCGTGAGCAGCCCCTCGGCCACCACCGCGCGCATGCCCGCTATCTCCGCGGCCCGCGCCACCTCATGCGAAAGAAGGTACATGTCCGCGAAGCAGGTCGTGCCCGCGGCCAGCATCTCGGCGCAGGAGAGCAGGGCGCCCACGTGGACCAGATGCGGCGTCAGCCTCTTCTCGAGGGTGCGGACGTTCGCGAGCCAGTCCATGAAGCTCCTGTCCTCGGAAAAGCCGCGGAAGAGGGTCATGGCTGCGTGGCAATGGGCGTTCACGAGCCCGGGCATGAGCAGGCATCCGGAGAGGTCCAGGACGCGCTCGGCGCAGGCCGTGGGCTCTATCTCGTCGCGGCGTCCCACGGCCGTGATCGTGTCTCCGTGGATGGCCACCGCGCCGTTCTCGATCACGCGGCGTTCGTCGTCCTGGGTCACGATCATGTCCGCCAGCACGAGCAGTTCACAGGGGATGTCCATAGGTGCCTCCACGTCGTTCCCCTCCCATGCTTTCTGTAGATGATTTGCGGTCGAAAATGAAGTAGGCCAAGCTGCATGGACGCCGCCACAAAGCCCGGATGTCTGCTCCTGCACGGTTTCACCGGCACGCCCTTCGAGATGCAGCCCCTGGCCGAGGCCCTCGCGGACAGGGGATTTTCCGTCGAGACCCCGCTCCTGCCCGGCCACGGTACGCGCGTCGAGGAGCTGGACCGTCTGGGATGGAGCGACTGGCGCGACGCGGCGCTCGGCGCCTTCGACGTGCTGGGCGCCCGGACCCCGCCGGTCTTCGTGGCAGGCCTGTCCATGGGCGGGGCGCTGGCCCTCGAGATCGCGCGGCAGCGCGAACCGGCCGGAATCGCCTGCCTTGCCACGCCGCTGCGGCTCTACCGCTTCCTGCCTTTCATCGCCAAGGACCCGCTCCTGCCTCTGGTGCCCCTGTTCAGGCACCTGCGCCCCCTGTGGCCCGTGGCCGAAAAAAGGGCGGAGTCGCGGGAGATCGCGCCGTGGGTCGGCTACGAGGGAGTCGTGCCCCTGAACGCCACGCACGAGCTGATGCGCGGGCTTCGCCGGGTGCGCCGGGGGCTTGCCGAGGTCACGGCGCCGCTGCTCGTCGTGCACAGCCCGGGCGACGCCACGGCCAACGTGCGCGACGCCTTCGAGATCAGGCGGCGGACCGGCTCGCGCATCAAGCGCCTGGAGCTTCTGCCCATCGCCGAGCGCGTCACCAGCCGGCATCTGCTGACCACGCACCGCGAGACCCGTAAGCGTGTGTCGGAATTGGTCTGCGGCTTTTTCGAGGATCTCCTTTCGCGTGACGGGCGGCATCCTCTCTGGTAGAGGGGAACCGAAGGAGGGAGGGCTATGGCCGAAGAGAAGCGCACACGGACGAGAGTCAACCTGATGTTCGGGGCGGTTGTCACCTGCAACGGCCGGGACGTGCCCGTGCGGCTCAACAACCTGAGCCTCAGGGGCGTGTCCTGCAACCCCGACCCGCGCCTTGCCGTGGGCGAGGACTGTTTCGTGCGCATCGTCCTCTCGGGCAGCGTGACGGTGCGCGTCTCCGGCCGCATCGTGCGCGCGTCAGCCGAGGAGACGGCCGTGGAGTTCCTGGAGATGGACCCGGAAAGCTTCGGCCACCTCCGCAACCTCGTGCGCATGCACGCGGAAGACCCCGACCAGATCGACGACGAGATCGTCAGCAAGCCCGCCTTCGGCGCCTGAGGGTTTCCGCCCCGACCATGCGTCTATCCGCCGTCTTTTCGCCCTTCACCTATCCCATCTACTTCTTCCTGGCGACAATTCTGGCCGGGACGGTGCTGCTCATGCTCCCGGGGAGCCTGAACGGCGCTTCGATCGACTTCGTGGACGCCCTGTTCACCGCCACCTCGGCCACCTGCGTCACCGGTCTCGCCGTCGTGGACACGGGCACCCATTTCAGCCGCATGGGCCAGGGCGTCATCCTCTCCATGATCCAGCTCGGCGGCCTGGGCATCATGACCTACGCGAGCCTCGTCTTCTATCTCTGGCGACGCAAGGTGACCCTGACCGACCGCCTGGCAGTGGGGCAGAGCCTGATGCACGACTCGACCTTCAGCCTGGGGCGCTTCCTGGTCCGGCTGGTGGCCTGGACCGCGGCGCTTGAGGGCATCGGCGCGCTGCTGCTCCATTCCTTCGATCCGCACGGCTTCACGCCGTGGTCGGCCGTGTTCCATTCCATCTCCGCCTTCTGCAACGCGGGCTTCGGACTCCACGCCGACAGCCTCACGCAGTGGCGCGGCAACGCGGGCGTGAACCTGACCATCATGGGGCTCATCGTCCTCGGCGGCCTCGGCTTCTCGGTCATCGTCGAGCTCGAGGGTTGGCTCACGGGGCACCTGCCCTGGCGGCGCAGAGGGCAGCGACGCAAGCCGCGCCTGTCCTGGTACGCGCGCACGGTGCTCGCGGTCAGCGCCTTCCTCATCGTGGGTGGCGCGGCGGCCATCTACATGGCCGAGGTCGTGGGGCTGGACAGGGGGCTCTCCTTTTCCGAGGGCGTGCTGGCCGCGTTCTTCCAGAGCGTCACCTGCCGCACCGCAGGGTTCAACACCCTGGACGTGGGCCAGCTGACGACCATCTCGCTCCTGGTCATGACCTTCCTCATGTTCGTGGGCGGCTCGCCGGGCAGCTGCGCGGGCGGTGTCAAGACCACCACGCTGCGCGTGCTCTGGGCCTTCGCCGTGTCCAAGATCAAGGGGCGGCAGCAGCCTGTGGTCGGCAGGTTCGCCGTGGACCGCGAGACGGTCGCCCGGGCGGTCTCCCTTACCCTCGTGGCCATCTTCCTGGTGGCCTTCGGCACACTCTGGCTGGTCGTCAGCGAAGGCGGGGACGTGCCGCATCCCGCGGCGCGCGGCCTGTTCCTGGAGATACTTTTCGAGGTCGTCTCGGCCTTCGGCACCGTGGGGCTGTCCATGGGCATCACCCCCACGCTCAGCGTCTCCGGCAAGATCGTCATCACACTGCTCATGTTCGTGGGCCGACTCGGCCCCATCGTCTTCCTCACGGCCCTGGGGCGGCTGCAGGAGCAGCCGCGCTACGTCTGGCCCGAGGAGAGCATGCTCATCGGCTAGCGGCGTCCCGGGAAGCGTTTCGGACGTCGTTTCGGAGGGAAGGAAAATGCGCAAGACCAGCGTGGGCGTCATCGGCCTCGGCAAGTTCGGGCTCTCCTTTGCCCAGACCCTCGTGGACCTCGGGCAGGAGGTCGTCGGCCTGGATGCCGTGCCGGACAACGTGCGGCGCGCGCAGGACGTGCTGACCCAGGTCTACCAGGGCGATGCCATGGACAAGAAGGTCCTGGAGCAACTCGGCTTTTCGGACCTGGGCGTGGTCATGGTCAGCGTGGGCCAGTCCATCGAGGCCAGCGCCATGATCTGCCTGTACCTTAAGGAGATGGGCGCGGCGCAGGTCTGGGTCAAGGCCGTGAGCCGCGACCACGAGAAGCTTCTGAACCGCATCGGCGTGGATCACGTCATCCTGCCGGAATATTTCGCCGCCTCGCAGCTGGCCCATTCCCTGGCCACGCCGGGGCTCATCGCCTACCTGCCCTTCGACGAGGGCATGGCCCTGCGCGAGGTCAACATCGAGCGCTGGTCCGGAAAGACCCTGCGCGACCTCAACCTGACCAACACCTACGGCGTGCAGGTCATCGCCATCCGCAACGTGGGCGACGCGCGCTTCGTCTACGTGCCGCGCGCCGACATCCCGTTGAAGAAGGGCGACACGCTGGTGGTCCTCGGCCGGACCGAGGACCTGGAACGCCTGAAGCCGTAGAACGCGCGACCGCGCGGATTCCTGCAAACGATTCGGAAGAAGCCTTGGGGTTGGCCCGGGCTAGAGCGGCGCGCCGAAGCGCACGCTCATGCCCGCGGCCAGAGGCTCGACCCGGCCGGGAAAGGCCCGGGAAAGGATGCCCGTGGCGGCATCGCCCGTGCAATGGCCGGGCAGGATGCGCTCCACGCCGAGCTCCGCCAGGGCGGAAACGGCCGCGTCCACCGCGTCCGGCGCCGCCTGGTAGAGGTGCATGCCGCCGACGAGGGCATACAGCCTGCCCACGCCCGCCCGCCGAAGTCGGGAGAGCGAGTTGGCGAGGCCGGAGTGGCAGCAGCCGAGCACGGCCACGGGGCCTGCGGCCGTGCGCAGGAGCAGCAGGGCGTCGTCCGGCACGTCGTCCGGCTCACGGCCCCGCGCGTCGAGGAAGAAATTCTGCACCGACTGGGGATTGCCGGGCAGCCGCTCGATGTCCGTGAGCATCTCGAGCCAGGGCGTGAGTTCCTGGTTGCCGTGCACCGGCGCGAGCCTGCGCGCGAGGCGCACGGCGCTCTTGCCCGAGATGCCGATGGATTCCGGCTCCTCGCCGGGGCGGAGAGCCCAGCGCTCGCGCAGGCACTCCGGATGGGCGTGGACGGGACCGTCGAACCCGGCCGCGCACAGGGCCTCGAGTCCGCCTCCGTGGTCGAAGTGGCCGTGGCTCAGGGCCAGGCCGCGCGCGGACTCGGGGTGCACGCCCAGGCGCTTGGCGTTGTCCAGGAAGGCCGGGCCGGCGCCCGCGTCCCACAGCCACGTCTCGCCGCGCGCTTCCAGGGCCAGGGCGAAGCCCCATTCGGAGAAGAAGCCGGGCAGGGCGCGGTTGTCCGAGAGGACGTGCAGGCTGACCGTGGTCATGCTCCGCCCCTGCCGTGTCGTAGGTCGCCCGGCGTCACGCTCTCCATCGCTTCCGCGTCTTCTCCCGGATGGAGCCGCATCACAGGCTGGCCTTGTGCGGCCACTTTTGCGGGTCGTCCTTGAAGAGCTTGTAGGTGATGGAGTCCGCCAGCGCGAACCAGCTGGCCACGATGATGTTGTGCGACAGCCCCACGGTGGTCCACTTCTCGGTCTTGTCCGCGCTCTCGATGAGCACGCGCACGTTGGAGGCCGTGCCTCCGGTCTCGCGCGCGTAGCCGGAGAGCACGCGGACCTTGAAGTCCACGAGCTTCATCTCGTTCAGGTGCGGGTAGGCCGTGCACAGGGCCTTGCGCAGGGCGTTGTCCAGGGCGTTGACCGGGCCGCGGCCGTCCGCCGCGGTGTGCACGTTGCGGCCCTGCACCTTGACCTGCACCGTGGCTTCGGAGATGGGGTCCTCGCCGCCGCGCTTGCCGTCCAGGACGCGGAAGTTGACCAGCTCGAAGTAGTGCTTGGACCAGCCCATGGTCCGAAAGAAGAGCAGGATGAAGGAGGCCTCGGCCACGGAGTACTCGTAGCCCAGGGCCTCGCGCTCCTTGATCTCGGCCAGGAGCGTTTCCACGCAGGGGTCGTTCTTGTCCAGATCCTTGTAGTAGCGCTGGGCCATGGCCAGGATGTTGGAGCGTCCGGCCAGGTCAGAGAGGATCACCCGCTGCACGTTGCCCACGGACTCGGGCGGCACGTGCTCGTAGGTGCGCGAGTTGCGCAGCACGGCCGAGACGTGGATGCCGCCCTTGTGCGCGAAGGCCGAGCGGCCCACGAAGGGCTGGCGCAGGAAGGGGCGGAGGTTCACCACCTCGGAGATGTAGTGGGAGATCTGCGTCAGATGCTCGAGGTTGCCCTCGGGCAGGCACTGATGGCCGAGCTTCAGCTCCAGGTTGGGGATGACGGCGCACAGGTCCGCGTTGCCGCAACGCTCGCCGTAGCCGTTCATCGTGCCCTGCACCTGCACCGCGCCCAGGCGCACGGCCTCCACGGTGTTGGCCACGGCCATGCCGGAGTCGTTGTGGCCGTGGAAGCTGAGCCTCGCCTCGGGCAGTGTCTTCCGCACCATCTCGAAGGCCGGGCCGAGGTCGTGGGGCAGAATGCCGCCGTTGGTGTCGCAGAGCACCAGCACGTCGGCGCCCGCCTCGTGCGCGGCGCGCAGGCAGGAGATGGCGTAGTCGGGACCGGCTTTCAGCGCGTCGAAGAAGTGCTCGGCGTCGTAGAAGACTTCCTGGAAGTAGGGCTTCAAGAAGCGGACGGAGTCGCGGATGAGCTCGAGGTTGCGCTCGAGCGGGATGCGCAGGGCCTCCTTGACGTGCAGGTCCCAGGTCTTGCCCACGATGGTCGCGACCTGGGCCTTGCTCTCCACGAGGGCCTTGAGGTTGGGATCGTTCTCCGCGGTGTTCTTGGCCGCGTGCGTGCTGCCGAAGGCCGCGATGGCGGCGTGTGCGAAGGTGAAGCTTCCGATCTCCCGGAAGAACTGCTTGTCGGTGGGGTTCGATCCCGGCCAGCCGCCCTCGATGTAGTCCACGCCGAGCTCGTCGAGCTTCTTGGCGATCAGGACCTTGTCGTCGAGGGTGAGGTTGATCTCTTCGGCCTGGGTGCCGTCCCGCAGCGTGGTGTCGTAGACCTGTATCCTGCTCATACCTCTCCGACCTTTCGTTCGCCAGGGTGCTTGTCCAGTTCGAACTCCTCGTGCAGCGTGCGCACGGCCAGCTCGGCGTACTTGTCCTCGATGAGCATGGTGATCTTGATCTCCGAGGTGGAGAGCATGAGCAGGTTGATGCCTTCGCGGGACAGGGCCTTGAAGGCGCGCGCGGCCACGCCCGAGTGGTTGCGCATGCCTACGCCGATGACCGAGACCTTGCAGACGCCGGTGTCGTACTGGATGTCCTTGGCGCCGATGTCCTTCTCGATGGCGTCCAGCAGGGGGAGAATCTTCTCCAGATCCTTGCGCGAGACCGTGAAGGTCATGTCCGTGTGCCCGTCCCGGCTGGTATTCTGAATGATCATGTCCACGAGAATGCCCTTCTCGGCGATGGGGCCGAAAATGGAGGCCGCCACGCCCGGCTGGTCGAGCACGTCGTAGATGGTCACGCGGGCCTGGTCCTTGTCGTAGGCGATGCCGGAAACGAGAACGTATTCCATGGACGGATCCTCCTGGGACACGATGGTGCCGGGATTGTCGGTGAAGGTCGAGCGCACGTGCACGGGGACGTTGTACTTCTTGGCGAATTCGACGGAGCGGATCTGCAGTACCTTGGCGCCCATGCTGGCCATCTCGAGCATTTCTTCGTAGCTCACGCGGTCCAGCTTGCGGGCCTGGTCGCAGATGTTGGGATCGGTGGTGAAGACGCCTTCCACGTCGGTGTAGATCTCGCAGGTGGAGGCTCCGAGCGCGGCGGCCAGGGCCACTCCGGAGGTGTCGGATCCGCCCCGGCCGAGCGTGGTCAGACGGCCTTCCTCGTCGCAGCCCTGGAATCCGGCCACCACGAGCACGTCGTACTTGTCGAGCAGGGCGCGCAGCGTCAGGGTGTCGATGTCCAGGATGCGGGCGTTGGTGAAGTCGCAGGTGGTCTTGATCTGTATCTGATGGCCGAGCAGGGAGCGCGCCCTGATCCCGGCATCCTTGCAGAGCATGGAGAAGAGCGCGATGGAGACCTGCTCGCCCGTGGTCGCGAGCACGTCGAGCTCGGCCGGATCGGGGGTCTTGGACCACTCCTGGGCTAGCCCCAGGAGGCGGTTGGTCTCGCCGGACATGGCGGAAAGCACGATGACGACCTTGTTGCCCTCGGCCAGCGTGCGCTTGACGATCTCGAGGACCCTCTTCATCCGTTCCAGGCCGGCGACCGAAGTGCCGCCGAATTTCTGCACGACGATATTCATTCTGCTTCCTCGTGGGACGTATGGGGAATATTGCGTTCCAGCAGGACTCGTTCCAGTTTCTCCAGGCAGGCCGAGGCCCTGGGGCCTTCGGCGGAGAGGACGGCCTCGCGGCCTTTCCCCTCGGCGTGCAGCTCGCACGAAAGCGCGTCCTCGGGCCTGTCGGGTCCGTCTAGATACTGTGACCACTCGACAATTACAAGCGTTTCGGGGTGCTCCAGGGCGTCATGGAACTCCTCGCCCGGAGACATGCCCTCCAGGCGATAGAGGTCGAAGTGGGCCACCTCGGGAACGGTCGGATAGATGTTGCAGATGTTGAAGGAGGGGCTGGCCACTTCGGCCTCGTCGCCGCCGGGCAGGACGGAGGCCAGGCCGCGCACGAGCGTGGTCTTGCCGGCCCCCAAGGGGCCGTCGAGGAGCAGGGCGAACCCGGGGCGCGGAGAAAGGCACGCGGCCAGGGCCGCGCCCAGGGCTTCCGTGGCTGCCGTTCCCGAAAGGCGGACGGCGAGGCGCTTCACCGCGAAGCTACTCCTTGCCGCCCATGAGCGTGCGCAGGACGTCGGACTTGCCGATCACGCCCACGAGCCTCTTGCCCTCGACTACGGGCAGGGTGTGCAGCCGCTCGTCGACCATGATCGCCGCGACCTTCTCCAGCGGGGTGTCCGTGCTGACGGTCACCGGATCGGGCGTCATGGCGTCTCGCACGCTCATGGCCGTGATCTTCCTCATTTCGCGTTCCATCTTGTCCAGGCTGCCCAGGGGCACGAAGCCGTCGAGGAAGGTGAAGACGCTCGGAAGCTTCAGGGTCTTCTGCTGCGTGATCAGGTCGGATTGCGTCAGGATGCCCACGAGCTTTCCGTCTTCGACCACGGGCACGCCGTTGATGTTCTTCTCGATCAGCAGGCGCGCGGCCGCGGGGATATCGGTGTCCGGAGTGACGGAGATGATGTCGGTGCTCATGATGTCTAGGGCCGTGCGCATGGGGAAGCTCCTTGCATGGCCCGCGGCAGGGCGGCGGCGATTTCCGTGGCTGTGCAGCCCCGCGCGGGGAATTCGTTGCTGAGAAGAAGACCGGCCTGTGCATGCAGGTATGCGCCAAGCCGTGCCGCGTCAAGCGGCGGCAGGCCGCGCGCGAGCAAGGCTCCCACGCAACCGGCCAGGACGTCGCCCGAGCCGCCCACGGAGAGGGCCGGGGCATCCACGGAACAGAGGTGAACCGGCGAACCCGGCGCGGCCACCAAGGTGCCCGCGCCCTTGAGGATGACCACTGCGCCGGTGCGCTCGATCAGGGCGTGCACGGCCGAGCGCCTGTCGTCCTGGACCTCCCCGGCGCCCGTGCCGAGGATGCGGCCGGCCTCCAGGGGATGGGGCGTGAGCACGGTGCCCTCGGGCAGGCGCGGCAGCTCCGTGTCCTGGGCGAGCCAGTAGAGCGCGTCCGCGTCCAGGACCAGGGGCGGCAGCATCTCCTCGGCGAGCAGGCGGCGCAGAAAATCGCGCGCGCCGTCGGTGCGTCCGAGCCCCGGTCCGACGACCAGGGCCTGGAAACGGCCCAGGTGAGGTCCGAGCTCGGCCATGAAGTGGCCGTTCCACTCGTTGCCCTTGCCCAGAGGCAGGGTCATGAGTTCGGGCATGCCGGATTTCAGATGGTAGGAAAGGCCCGAGGGGCAGCCGATGGTCGAAAGGCCGCATCCGCTGCGAAGTCCCCCGAGGGAGGCCAGGACCGGCGCGCCGGTCAGGTTGTAGCTGCCGCCGAGCACCAGGAGGTGGCCGTAGGTCCCCTTGTGTCCCTCGCCGCCGGGGCCGGGAAGCAGGCCGAGCGTCTCGGGGCCGAGCAGGGCCGCGGAGGCGGGATGCTCGTCCTTGACCTGTGGCGGGATGCCGATGGCCCGCACGTAGAGCCTTCCGGTGAAGGCCGCCGCCCAGGGCAGGGCCAGGCCGAACTTGGCGGCCTCGAAGGTCGCGGTGGCGTGGGCCCTGACCGCCTCGGGTGCCGGGCGGCCGGTGCGCGCGTCGAGCCCCGAGGGCACGTCCACGGCGAAGATGAAGGACGAGGCGCGAAGCGCGTTCACGACCTGCACGAGGCGCAGGAAGAAGGAGGAGAGGCTGCCCGAGAAGCCGGTGCCCAGCAGGCCGTCCACCACGGCGTCCGGCCGCCATGTGGTCCATTCGAGCTCCAGGCGGGACAGGTTGCGCTCCGTGACCAGCTCGCCGTTCACGCCGAGCTTGGCGGCCAGGCGCAGGTTGTAGGCCGACTCTCCCTTGTAGCCGGCGCGAGGCTTGGTCTGCGCCAGGCGCACCACGGCCCCGGCGCACAGGAGGTGGCGAGCCAGGGCGAAGACATCGCCGCCGTTGTTGCCCGGTCCGGCCAGGAGCAGCACACGCCGTCCGGCCAGACCGCCCAGGCCTTCGGCCAGGACGCGCAAGGCCTCGCGAGAGGCGTTCTCCATGAGGATTTCGGGCTTGATGCCCAGGGACACGGAGGCCTTGTCCCAGCGGGCCATCTCGTCGGGGGAGGGGAGGGGGGCGTGCATGCTGCGCTCCTTGCTCGCTGCGTCGAGGTTCGCGGGGGGCGTCCGGACGGCTCTCGTCATCGCTCCAGGACGACCACTGCGGCGGCCGTGTCCCGGCCGTGCGTCAGGCTGACGTGGATGCGGCTCACGCCGAGCTCGTCCGCGCGCTCGCGGGCCGCACCGTGAAAGACCATCTCCGGCTTGCCGCGCTCGCCGCCCACGACCTCCAGGAGGTGCAGGGTCACGCCCTGCGAGAACCCCGTGCCCAGGGCCTTTGAGGCCGCCTCCTTGGCCGCGAAGCGTGCGGCCAGGAAGGGGATCGGGTGTCTTCCCGACATGGCGGCGCGTTCGCCGGACGTGAGGAGCTTAGTCAGGAAGCGTTCGCCGAAGCGCTCGATGCCTTTTGCGATGCGAGCGAGCTCCACCACGTCGATTCCCAGGCCGACGATCATTCGCTTATTCCGTAAAGCCTTCCACGATGGAGACCATGCGGCTCACGGCCTCCGAAAGGCCGGTGAGCACGGCGCGCGAGATGATGCTGTGGCCGATGGAATACTCGCTGATGCCCGTCACGTCCTTGAAGGCCAGGATGTTGACGTAGTTCAGGCCGTGGCCGAGGTTGACCTTGAGGCCGAGCTTGCGCGCCAGGCCGATGGCTCCGGCGATCCTGGCGAACTCGAGGTCGCGGGCGGTGTTGTCCCCGGCGTCGGCGTAGTGGCCCGTGTGGATCTCCACGAACTGCGTGCCGATGTCCGCGGCGGCCTGCACCTGGGCCGGGTCGGCGTCGATGAACAGGCTCGAGGTGATCCCTTCGGCCCAGATGGGCTTGAGGAACCTCCTGATCTCGTCCTCGCGCCCGGCCACTGCCAGCCCGCCCTCCGTGGTCAGCTCCTGGCGCTTCTCGGGCACCAGGCAGACCGAGTTGGGGCGCACCGAGAGGGCGATCTTCTGCATCTCGGGCGTGGCGGCCATCTCGAGGTTCAGGTGGGTCTGCAGACAGGCGCGCAGCGTCGTCACGTCGCGGTCCTGGATGTGGCGGCGATCCTCTCGAAGGTGTACGATGATGCCGCGGGCGCCTGCGAGCTCGGCCATGAGGGCCGCGGTGACGGGTTCCGGTTCGATGCCGAGGCGTTGCTGGCGGAGCGTTGCCACATGGTCCACGTTGACGGCCAAAAGGGGCATGGCGGCCTCCTTCAAAAAAATCACTGGATTCCGGCCCGGGGCCGGGACAATCGGTGTATGTTTTCTCGGCCCCCTTGGCAACATCCGGCAGGGGCTTTGCGACTCTGTTGACGCTTCGGACGGCATGACGTAACGAGGATGCGCCCGACCCTGCCACTCCCTTTTATCATTATATTCAACAGGAGATTCATCCAGCATGAACGTTTGCATCGTCGGCACCGGTTACGTAGGGCTCGTCAGCGCCGCCTGTCTCGCCGAGATGGGCAACGACGTCGTCTGCGTCGACGTGAATCCCTCCGTCGTGGAGATGCTGAGCCAGGGGCACATCCACATCTTCGAGCCCGGACTCGAGGATCTCGTCGCCCGCAACGCGCGCGACGGCCGCCTGCGTTTCACGACCGATCTGGAAGAGGGCGTTCGCGACGCCCTGTGCGTGTTCCTCACCGTGGGCACGCCGTCCAAGCCGGACGGCTCCTGCGATCTGTGCTACGTCCATCAGGTGGCCGCCCAGATCGGGCAGGTCATGAACGGCTACAAGATCATCGTGGACAAATCCACGGTGCCCGTGGGCACCGCCGATCAGGTCCGCGAGATCGTCGCGGCCGAGCTCGCCCAGCGCGGCCTCGACATCGAGTTCGACGTGGTCTCCAACCCCGAGTTCCTGAAGGAAGGAGACGCGGTCAACGACTTCATGAAGCCCGACCGCGTCATCGTGGGCACGGATTCCGAGAAGGCCGCGCGCCATCTCGAGGCCCTCTACGCCCCCTACGCGCGCAGCCGCGACAAGCTGATCATGATGGGCGTGAAGAGCGCCGAGATGACCAAGTACGCGGCCAACTGCCTGCTCGCCACCAAGATCTCGTTCATCAACGAGGTGGCCAACATCTGCGAGCTGGTCGGCGCGGACGTGCGCGAGGTGCGCATGGGCATCGGCTCGGACCACCGCATCGGCTACCACTTCATCTACCCCGGCGTGGGCTACGGCGGCTCCTGCTTCCCCAAGGACGTCAGGGCGTTGATCAACACGGCCAAGGAGCACGGCTACTCGCCGCGCCTCATCGAGTCCGTGGACCTGGTCAACTCGCGCCAGAAGCTCATGCTCTCGAACAAGGTCAAGAACTACTTCGCCGACCAGGGCGGAGTGAAGGGCAAGACGCTGGCCATGTGGGGCCTGGCCTTCAAGGCCAACACCGACGACATGCGCGACGCGCCGTCCATCGACATCATCCGCGACCTCACGGCCGAGGGGATGCGCATCCGGGCCTTCGACCCCGTGGCGGGCGAGAGGGCGCGCGAGATATTCAAGGACAACCCGCTGGTCGAGGTCTGCGAACAGCAGTACGACGCCCTGGACAAGGCGGATGCCCTGGCCGTGGTCACGGAGTGGAACCAGTTCCGCAACCCGAACGTGACGCGGATCAAGCGGCTTCTGCGCGCCCCCATCGTCTTCGACGGGCGCAATCTCTACGCCCCGTCGTTCATGGCTTCGGAAGGCTTCGCTTACTTCAGCATCGGTCGCAGGCCGACCAGGCCCGAGTAGTCCGTCGGCAGGGGGATGGAAGCGGTGCGCGGGCTGCGCCCCTAGCGGGGCAGCCCGTGGCGCCGCTGGAAGCGGACCTGGAGTTCCTGAAGGATGAGACGCTCGTAGTCGGTATTCTCCGCTTCGGGCGCTTCCTCGGCAAGAAGCTTCTCGAGGTGCTGGGTCTCTTCCCAGAAGTCGAGCAACTCGTCGTCGCGCAGCGTCTTGAGTTGTTCTTCGAGGGGAAAGCTGTCGGGAAGAGCAAGATAATGAGCCATTCGGGGCGGGTCCTCCTGAGGCAGGTTGCATGAATGCACCTCGCTTCTCTTAGGGGATGCCCCGAGGTTTTGCAAGCCCGCCTCCCAAGCGGCCGTCGCGCAAGGCTTCCCACCTTTCTCCTTGCGCTCGAGGCAGGGAGATTTTATAGTTAATTTCGCGCGTAGGCCGAATGCCGGGCGCAAAAGCCCGACAGACCGGGCTCGGGGGACATTTCATGAACGACATGCACAAGAGGCAGGACGCCGAGTTGCTCCAACTCGTCACCTTCAGCATCGGTGACGAGGAATTCGGTGTGGATATCCTGAAAGTCCAGGAAATCATCCGCACCATGGAGATCACCAAGGTGCCCAAGGCGCCCGAGTTCGTCGAAGGCGTCATCAACCTGCGCGGCAAGGTCATTCCGATCATCGACCTGCGCAAGCGCTTCGGCATGGAGACGCGCGCGCACGACAAGAACACGCGCATCATCGTCATCGAGATCAACAACATGATCGTCGGCTTCGTGGTCGACTCCGTGTCCGAGGTCCTGCGGATTTCCGCGGACACGGTGGAGCCGCCTCCGCCGGTCGTCGCGGGCGTCGAGTCCGAGTACATCAAGGGCGTGGGCAAGCTGGCCGATCGCCTGCTGATCATGCTCGACCTCGACCGTCTGCTGTCCCGCGAGGAGAAGGACGTCCTCTCCCAGGTCTAGCCCGGCTTCGATCCAGGCAGATCCAGGGAGAGCGTCCGCAGACGATTCGCAGACGATTCACAGCCGTCCCGGGCCGGCCAGCCCGTGGACGGCTGTTCGCGTTTGACTGATCGTCCGCCGCCCTTGCGCGTCTCGAAGGAGTCCAGTTCCTTGCAGTTTCCCGACAAGCTTCGCGATTTTCTGGCCGGACGCAGCGACAGCCTGCGCATCTTCAAGAGCGGCCACGCCACCCAGGCCCTGACCGCGGCCGCCCTGCTGCGCCAAGGTACGAGCGTGGTCTGGGTGCTGCCCGGCGAACGCGAGGCCCGGGCCGCGCGTGCCCTGCTGGGCCTGTTTCTGGGCGAAGGGGAGCGCGGCGCATCCAAGGTCGTCTTCCTTCCGGAATACCGGCCGGGCGTGCCCGAGCCCCGCGAATGGGCGGCACGCTGGGCCGCGCTCTCCCGGCTGACCTCGCGCAGCGGCGCCCTGGCCGCGGTCCTCTCCGCGGACAACCTCCTGCCCATGTGGCCGCCTCCGGAGCTTGCGGCCCAGGCCGAGCTGATCCTCACCCGCCACGAAGAGATCCTCTCCGAGCTTGTGCTCGAACAGCTCGTGCTCTGGGGCTACCGCCGCGTAGGCATGGTCACGGCGCCGGGCGAGATGTCCATGCGCGGCGACATCCTGGACGTCTTCGTACCCGGTTTCGAGCATCCCGCGCGCCTGGAATTCTTCGGCGACACCCTGGACGAGATCAGGCTCTTCAACGCCCAGACGCAGCGCTCCGTGACCGACCTGCCCGCACTGACCCTCGTCCCCGCGGCGCCTGCGCTGCTCGTGCCGGAGATCAAGGAGCAGGGCGAGGCCAAGCTCGGCAGGCTCAAGACCACGGGGCAGATCAACGCCGAGGCCCTGGACCGCTTCACCCGCTCGCTCGAGGAGGCCGACGGCTTCCTCTGGCCCGGACTCTATTACCAGAATCCGGCACGCCTCTCGGACTATCTCCCCCCCGACGCCGTGTACCTGCTCTCCGGCGGGGCCACGCTGCGCGAGAAGATGGAGGAGACGGTCTGGGGCTGGCAGGAGTTCTGCCAGAAGCAGCGCGAGGACAAGGGCATCCTCGTGCGCGACGATCTCCTGCTCTGGCCCGAGGAGGACGCGCGCAGAACCTGGACGAGCAAGCGGCACCTGGTCTTCGAGGAGCTTGTGCTCGGGGTGTCCAAGGAGGGGCTCGAGCTTCCCGAGCGCCAGATCGAGGCCTTCTCCGACCTCTTCTGGAAGCCGGACGACCAGAAGCGCCCCTGGACCGCCCTGGTGGCGAACCTCCGCGAGTGGGAATCCCAGGAAGGGCAGACGCTGCTCAGCTTCCAGAGTCCGCGTTCGCGCAGCCGCTTCCTCAAGCTGGCCGAGCAGGAAGGCATTTCCCCGCGCCAGGACTACGCGCCGGACAGGCGCGGCGTGTACGCCCTCGTCTCTCCGCTTTCCAAGGGCATGGAGCTTTCCTGGGCCGGAGTGCGCATCCTTTCCGAGGACGTGCTGCAGCCGGGCGAGGCCCCGACCCGCGTGGCGCGCAGCAAGGACTGGAAGGGGCTCGCCTCCTACGACGAAATATCCCAGGGCGACCTGCTGGTGCACCGCGACTACGGCCTCTCCCGCTTCGCCGGGCTGACCAGGCTTGCGCACGGCGAGGTGGCCAACGACTATATGCTTCTGCTCTTCGACGGCGAGGACAAGCTCTATCTGCCCGTGGACCGCATGGGCATGGTCCAGCGCTACAAGGGGCCGGAAGGTGCCGCGCCGTCGCTCGACTCCCTGCGCGGGGCACGCTGGCGCGCGGCCAAGGAGCGGGCCCGCAAGGCGGTGGAGAAGATCGCCCAGGAGCTCGTGGAGATGTACGCCTACCGGCGTATCGCCAAGGGCTACGCCTATTCTCCGACTTCCGAGCTCTACCGCGAGTTCGAGGCGGGCTTCAGCTTCGAGGAGACGCCCGACCAGGCCAGGGCCATCCAGGAGGTGCTGGCGGACATGGAGCGCTCCGAGCCCATGGACCGCCTGGTCTGCGGCGACGTGGGATTCGGCAAGACCGAGGTCGCGTTGCGCGCTGCCTTCCGCGCCGTGGCCGACGGCAAGCAGGTGGCGCTCCTGTGCCCGACCACGGTCCTGGCGGAGCAGCACTACCATACCTTCAAGACGCGCATGGCCAACTTCCCGGTCAGCGTGGCCATGCTCTCGCGCTTCGTGCCCAAGGCGGAGCAGAAGACGATCATCGCCGCGGCCGCGCGCGGGGCCGTGGACGTGCTCGTGGGCACCCACCGCATGCTTTCCCAGGACGTGCACCTGCCGCGCCTGGGCCTCCTGGTGCTCGACGAGGAGCAGCGATTCGGCGTGCGGCACAAGGAGCGGCTGAAGGAACTCAAGCGCACCATCGACTGCCTGACGCTCACGGCCACGCCCATCCCGCGCACGCTGCAGCTCTCGCTGTCCGGCATCCGCTCGCTCTCGGTCATCGAGACGCCGCCCGCGGACCGGAAACCCGTGGAGACGGCCCTGGTGGAGCGCGACGACGGCATGCTGCGCCGCATCCTCGAACGCGAGCTCGCGCGCGGCGGGCAGGTCTTCTGGGTGCACAACCGGGTGCGCACGCTCGACGGCGTGACGGCCTACGTGAGGAGCCTGGTGCCCGAGGCCAAGGTGGGCATGGCCCACGGCCAGATGACGGCCCAGGAGCTCGAGAACGCCATGCACGCCTTCTGGCACGGCGAGACGGACGTGCTGGTCTGCACGGCCATCGTCGAGTCGGGCCTCGATTTCCCCAACGCCAACACCCTGATCGTGGACCAGGCGCACATGTTCGGCCTGGGCCAGCTCTACCAGCTGCGGGGCAGGGTGGGGCGCTCGGAGCGCCAGGCCTACGCCTATTTCGTGGTCCCGAGCATGGAGGCCGTGCCCGAGGACGCGCGCAAGAGGCTGCGCGTGATCCTGGACATGGACTACCTGGGCGCGGGCTTCCGCGTGGCCATGGAGGACCTGAGGCTGCGCGGCGCGGGCAACATCCTGGGCGAGGCCCAGTCCGGGCAGATCGCCAAGGTGGGGCTGGACCTGTTCCTCGAGATGCTCGAGGAGGAGGTGCGCCGTCTGCGTGGCGAAGGCACGTCATCGCGCCCCGAGACCGAGATGAACTTCGTCATCGCGGCCCACATCCCGGAGAGCTACATCCCGGACGCTCAGGAGCGCCTCAACTGGTACAAGGCCTTTGCCGCGGCACGGAGCGAGACCGAAGCGCAGGACCTCGCGCTCGAGATCAAGGACCGCTTCGGCAAGTGGCCCGTGCCCCTGGCCAACTTCCTCTCGGCCCTGGAACTCAAGCGCGAGCTGGTCCGGCTGGGCGCGAGCCGCGCGGATCTCTATCCGGGCCGCGTGGTGGTGCAGTGGAAGGGCGAGGATGCGGCCCCGGAAACCGGGGATATCGTGGCCTGGTTGCAAAGCCGACGCGAATGGGCCAAACTTCTTCCTCCCGGAAAGCTCGAGGCGCGCCTGCCCGAGGATCGGGACACGGCCCAGGGTCTCGCCTGGCTCAGGGACGAACTCAAACTGCTTGCACCTTCCGGCGCGGAGCGTCCGGCCCCCTGATATGCGAAAAACGCGAACCAAGCTTCTCATTCTGCTGTCCTGCCTGATTTTCGGAGCGCTCCCCGGCTGCTCCCGCGACCTCGAGGAACCCGGCGTGGTGGCCCGCGTGAACGGCGCGCCCATCACCCTGTCCCAGCTCGAGTTCGTGACCGACCTGATGCACATCGACGAGCAGCCGGACGCCAACCCGACCCTCGAGCAACTCAAGAAGGAGCACGGCAAGGCCCTGGCGGACCTCATCGTGCAGCAGCTTATCTACCAGGATCTCGAAAAGCGGGGACTCGAGGTCACCAAGCAGGAGATGCAGAAGGCCGAGGACCAGGTCCGGGCCGACTACCCGGACGGCGCCTTCGAGGAGATGCTGGTCGAGGAGTACATCGACCTCGCCGCGTGGCGCGAGCAGCTTCATGCCCGCCTGGCAATGGAGAAGTTCAACGAGCAGGTGCTCAGGCCGAAGATCTCGATCGACTATCAGGAAGCCGAGCAATATTATAAAGATAACGTCAACGATTTCTATCTGCCGCCGCGCATCTCCATGGTCTTGATCGCGGGTCCCGGCCGCGAGCTCGTGGAGAAGGCCACCGAGGCCTACCAGCACGGTGAGGAGCCCGAGGCCATCGTCGCCCGGCTGAGCACCGTGACCGTGCGGCGCATCAAGTTGCGCGAGGACCGCATGCCGTCCGCCTGGCGCGAGGCCCTTAAGGGGCTCGGCAAGGACGGGGTCAGCCCCGCATGGACGGACAAGATGGGCGTCTCGCGCATCATCTTGCTGGAGCGGATTCCGAGCAAGCTTCTGGATGCCTCCCAGGCCTACCCGCTGGTGGAGAAGATCCTCGTGGAAAAGAAGATGAGCAAGGCCTTCGACCACTGGCTCTCCGAGCGCCTGGCCAAGGCCGACATCCGCGTCAATGCGCAGCTTCTGCGCGACGAGGAGGAGAAGGCCAACCAGGAGCAGCAGGACAAGGTGGCTGAAACCGAGAAGATCCTCCTGGAATCGCCGCAGGCCCCCGGGGCAGGCGCGGCAGAAGGAACGAGCGCAGGATCGGGTGACGAAGCGGCCGGGGAGCAGAACGTCCCCGGCGCCCAGGACTCGGCCGATCAGGCCAAGGCCGCGGCCCCGTCAAAGGGAGCCAGGCATGCCGCCAAGGATTCGGGGGCGGCCGCGGAACAGAAGCTGACGCCCGAACTCTCGCCCCAGGACATCGCGCCTCCGGAGGTCATGGAGCAGGAACGGCACAGGTCGGCCCCTTCGGGCGAGGAGGAAGTCCCGGCCCCGGCGCCCTCCAAGCGGAGCAAGCGGGGCAAGGCGAAACAGGGACATCCTGCGGATTCGGGGGAATGATTGCATATGTGTGGGAAAGCGACTACATACCGCTTCGTAACCATGCGGAACTTGGTACGGAACATCCCTCATCAACGGCGTTGCGGACGTCTTGCGGCCTGCCTGCTCTGCCTGCTGCTCGCCGGCCTCCTTCTCGCTTCCGCCGCGGCCGCCCAGGTCACGGACAGGATCGTCGCAGTGGTCAACGGGGAGATCATCACCCTCTACGACCTGAACAAGCGATTCGCTCCGCTCATGCGCCAGGACAAGGACAAGGCTCCCGACCTGACGGACACCGAGCGGTTGCAGACCATGAAGCGCCAGATGCTCGACCGCATGGTGGATGACATCCTTCTCTACCAGGAAGCCAAGCGGCTGCACGCCGAGGCCAGCGACGCCGACGTCGAGTCCAGGCTCAAGGCCATTCTGCAGAACAACAAGATGACCCCGGAGAAATTCCAGGAGGAGCTTGCCAAGCAGGGGCTGACGCGCACCGACTACGTCAAGCTGCTCAAGCAGGAAATCTCCATCAACAACCTCCTCGGCTACATGGTCCGGGACAAGGTCGTGGTCAGCGACGACGAGATCGAGGCCTACTACCGGGCGCACGCCCAGGATTACGGAAGCGACCGTCGCGTTGCGCTGCACCTGATCATTCTCCCGGCGAACATGGATCCCCAGAAGCTGCGCTCGAAGATCGAGGACAAGGACCTGACCTTCGAGGAGGCGGCCCAGAAGTATTCCCAGGGGCCCGGCGCGGACAGCGGAGGGGACATGGGGACGCTCGGCTGGGACCAGCTCGCCCCTGCGTGGCGCAAGGTGCTGGCGTCGCTCAAGCCCGGTGACGTCAGCCAGCCCTTCGAGATTTCCGGTCAGCAGGCCCTGCTCAAGCTGGTCGCCGACACGGCAGGCAGCAGCAAGCCGCTGCCCGAGGTGGCGAGCAAGATCAGGGAGTTCCTGGCCAAGCCCAAGTACGAGCAGATTTACAACGACTATGTTGCCAAGCTGAGAAGCAAGGCGCTCATCGAGATGAAGTATTAGCGGTGGGAGCGGGAATGGAACTACAGGAACTTGGCGAGATGTTGCGGCAGCGACGGGAGGCCCTCGGCCTTTCGCTCGACGAAGTCGTCGAACGGACCAAGATCAGTCGCCGCAATCTCCAATCCATCGAAGAAGGGCGGCAGGACGAAATGCCGCACCCTGTCTACAGCAAGGGATTCATCCGCAACTATGCGCGGGTGCTCGAGGTAGACCTGGACGAGGTCAACGCGGCCCTGATCGAGATCTTCCCCGAGGAAGAGGACGAGAACGAGGCCACGGCCCAGGAGGTGCAGCGCGACCTGCGCCTGCATTCCGGCGGCTCCGGCAAGGGCGGGGGGCTTCTCAAGGCCTTTCTGCTTCTCCTCCTGCTCGCGGCCGTGGCGGCTGCCGTGGTCTGGTTCCTGCCGGGCCGAAAGGCCAAGACCACGACGCCCGAGGCGCCCAAGCCCGGCGTGACCGCGCCCGCGCCTTCTTCGAGCTCTGCCCAGCCGCCCGTGCAGGCCGTACCTGCCCCGGCTGCGCCCGCGCAGAGCCCGGAGAACGCCCCGGAAGCAGCGCCCAAGGCCGAACCAGCTCCGGGAGGACAGGCCAAGCCCGAGGCGTCTGCACCGGCCGGTCAGACCTCGTCCGCGGCGCCTGCGGCAACGGCCGTCCCCTCTGCCGAAACCGCGCAGACCGTCCCAGTCAAGCAGGCTCCTGCGGTCGAGACGGCCGAGAAGCCGGAGCCCCAGAAGAAGGAGGTCGCGCAGGCCGCGACCTCCGAAAAGAAGCCCGAGGCCAAGGGCAAGCCCGGCACGGTCCAGGTCACGGCGCGCGAGGCCTGCTGGCTCGAGGCCGTGGCCGAGAACGGCGAGGCGCAGGAATTCTTCCTGCGCCCCGGCGAGAAGCTGACCGTCGACTACACCTCTTCGCTCATCCTGCGCATCGGCAACGCCGGCGGCATCTCGGTGACGAACAACGGCAAGCCCGTGCGTTTCGAAGCCAAGTCCGGCGAAGTCAAGACCCTCACCTTTCCCTAGACCACAATGAATTCCGGCTCCGAGCCGGAAGGAGCCCCGCATGGAGTTCACCGAAAAGGCCCTGGTGATGAAGACCGGGCGTTTTCGGGAGGCGGACCTGTGGGTCCGGCTGCTCGGGCCGAATCGCGGCCTTTTTCAGGCCTTCGCCTTCGGGGGGAGCCGCAGCAGGCGCCGTTTCGGGGGCTGTCTCGATGCCTTCAACCTGGTCCTCGTGCACGCGGGCACGGATCGCGCCGGACGCTACCTCCAGCTCAAAGAGGCCAGTCTCGTGCACGGCTATCCGCGACTGCGCACGGACCTCGCCCGCCTCGGGCTGGCCGCCAACTGCCTCAAGTTCGCCGAGGCCGTGCAGGACGGCGCGCAGAGCACCCCGGTGGTCTTCGAGACCCTTCAAGGTGTGCTTGAACTTCTGGAGGGGGAAGACCGCATTCCAGAGGCCCTGCCGCTCTTCTTCAGGGCGCGGGTGCTGTTCGCACTGGGCTTCTGGCCGGAACTCGCTTCTTGCCATGTCTGCGGCAAGAGATTAAACGACATTGCCTTGGCGCATTTCGGCGTCGAGAGCGGCCGCCTGGCCTGCGCGGAGTGCGGGCGTGACCTGCGGCAGCGTGTCGTGCTCGGCCGCGAAGCCGCGCAGACCTTGCAGCTTCTTTCCCGGAGCGATCCGGACGTCTGGCCCGCTTTCGACGTTTCGCCCGCCGTCAGGCGCGAATGCTCCGTCGCCGTTGACCGTTTCATCGAGTACCATCTCGGTCTGGTCTGGGATTCAGGCCGCTACCGGCGGATCTGAAGCCCGGCCGCACCGGGGACAAGGGGACAGCATGACCTTTCAGAACGTCATATTGACCTTGCAGCGCTTCTGGGCCGAGCAGGGCTGCCTCATCGGCCAGCCCTGCGACATCGAGGTCGGCGCGGGCACCTTCAACCCGCACACCTTCCTGCGCGTCATCGGCCCCGAGCCGTGGAGCGTGGCCTACGTCGAGCCTTCGCGTCGTCCCACCGACGGCCGCTACGGCGAGAACCCGAACCGGCTGCAGCACTACTACCAGTTCCAGGTCATCCTGAAGCCTTCGCCCGACAACGTCCAGGAGCTCTACCTGAAGAGCCTGGCCGCGCTGGGCGTGAAGGCCGAGGAGCACGACATACGCTTCGTCGAGGACGACTGGGAGTCGCCGACGCTGGGCGCCTGGGGACTCGGCTGGGAGGTGTGGCTGAACGGCATGGAGGTCACGCAGTTCACCTACTTCCAGCAGGTGGGCGGCATCGACCTCACTCCCGTGAGCGTGGAGCTGACCTACGGGCTCGAGCGCATCTGCATGTACCTGCAGGAGAAGGAGTCGGTCTACGACCTGGCCTGGAACGACCGCGTGACCTACGGCCAGGTCCACCACCAGAACGAGGTCGAGCAGTCCAAGTACAATTTCGAGCTTGCCGACACGGAACTGCTCTTCGCCAATTTCGCCGCCTTCGAGAAGGAGTGCCTGCGGCTTTCCGAGGAAGGCCTGCCCTGGCCCGCCTACGACTACTGCCTGAAGTGCTCGCACACCTTCAACCTGCTCGACGCGCGCGGCGCCATCTCCATCACCGAGCGCACCGGATACATCCACCGCGTGCGCAACCTGGCGGGCCGCGTGGCCCGGCTGTACGCAGCCCAGCGCAAGGACATGGACTATCCCCTTTTGAAGACCGCGAGGTAGGCAGACGATGCCCTCTTTTGTTCTCGAGATCGGCACAGAGGAAATGCCGGCCCGCTTCTTCCCCGGGCTGGCCGAGGAGCTGCAGCGGCTGGTGGCCGGCGAGCTGATCGCCGCCAAGATCGACTACGGCCGCATCTTCGCCTTCGGCACGCCGCGCCGCGTTGTCGTCGAGGCCCTGGACGTGGCCGAGGTGCAGCGCAGCGAGGAGGAGGTCGTCACCGGTCCTCCGGCCAAGGTGGCCTTCGACGCGGACGACAACCCCACCAAGGCCGGGCAGGGCTTTGCCCGCGGCCAGGGCGTGGAGCCGTCGGCGCTCTTCACCGTGACCACGGACAAGGGGGAGTACGTGGCCTGCCGCAAGACCACCGGCGGCGGCAAGAGCCTGGACATCCTGCCCGAGATCTGCCGCAAGGCGGTCCTCTCCCTGTCCTTCCCCAAGAAGATGCGCTGGGGCTCGCGCGAGATCGGCTTCGGCCGTCCGGTGCGCTGGCTCCTGGCGCTCCTGGGTAGCGAGGTCGTGCCCTTCGCCCTGGAGGACATCACCTCCGGCCGCCGGACCTTCGGCCATCGCGTCATGGGCCCCGGGCCTTTCGAGGTGCCGAACGCCGAGGCCTACGAGGGCATCGTGCGCGAGCAGTGCCGCGTGGTCCTCGACCCCAAGGAGCGCAAGGCCTTCATCCGTTCCGAGGGCGACCGCCTGGCCGCCGAGGCGGGCGGCAGCATCGTCTGGAACGAGTCGCTCCTGGACGAGGTCTCGGGGCTGGTCGAATGGCCGCGCCCCATCCTGGCGAGCTTCGCGCCGCTCTATCTGGAACTGCCGCGCGAGGTCCTGCTGACGAGCATGCAGAGCCATCAGAAGAGCTTCGGCGTGCAGGGGGCGGACGGCAAGCTGCTGAACCGCTTCCTGACCGTGCTGAACCTCGATCCCGTGGACGTGTCCCTGGTGCGCAAGGGCTGGGAGCGCGTGCTCAAGGCCAGGCTCGAGGATGCGCGCTTCTTCTGGGAGGCGGACACCTCGACCGATTTCGACGTCTGGCTGCGCAAGCTCGACAACGTGACCTTCCTGGCCCCGCTCGGCAGCATGGGCGACAAGTCCCGGCGCATCGAGGCGCTGTGCGGCCGCCTCGCCGAGCGCGTGCAGCCCGAGCTGCTGCTCGACCTTTCCCAGGCGGGCCGCCTGGCCAAGGCCGACCTCGTCTCCGAGATGGTCTACGAGTTCGACAGCCTGCAGGGCATCATGGGCGGCATCTACGCCCGCCGCAAGGGCATGTCCGAGGCCGTGGCGAGCGCGGTCTACGAGCAGTACCTGCCCGCGGGGCCCGACTCGCCGGTGCCCCCGAGCCTGTCCGGCGCGCTCCTGTCCGTGGCCGACAAGCTGGACACGCTCTGCGGCTGCTTCGGCCTGAACATGATCCCCACGGGCGGAGCCGACCAGTACGCCCTGCGCAGACAGGCGCTGGGCATCTGCCGCATCGTGCTCGACCACGCCCTGCGCCTGGATCTCGACGATCTGATCGGCCTCGGCTTCGCCGGGTACGAGAACGTGCAGTGGAAGCTGCCCCTGCCCGAGGCCAAGGCCAAGCTCAAGGACTTCTTCGGCCAGCGCCTGAAGGCCTGGTTCACGGGCAAGGGGCACGAGACCCTGGTGGTCGAGGCCGCGCTCGGCGCGGGCTTCGCGGACATCTGGAGCTTGGGCGCGCGGCTCGAGGCCCTGGCGGTCTTCAGCCGCTCCGAGGGCTTCTCCGAGGCCGTGCTGACCTTCAAGCGGGCGTCCAACATCATCCGCAAGCAGGGCTCCGAGGCAGGCCAGGAGCTGACCGGAGCGTACTCGGCCGACCTCTTCGAGGGCGACGCCGAGCGCGGTCTTGCCGCGGCCCTGGAAGCGGCCGCTCCGCGTTTCGAAGCCATGCGGCAGGCGGACGACTTCACCGCGCTCTTCGGCCTGCTCGGCGAGCTCAGGCCCGCTGTGGACGCATTCTTCGACAACGTCATGGTCATGTGCGATGATCAGGCGCTGCGGCTGAACCGGCTGAACCTGCTCCAGGCCCTGACCGTCATGCTCGGCAGGCTGGCCGACTTCGCCGCGCTCCAGGTGTAGGATGGGCGCACGGCAGGCCCGTTTTTATCGGGCACAGGAGAGGAGAGGAGTTGACAACGCCAGGAGCAGGGTGTAACGGCACCTTTTCCGCACGCAGTGCGCACCAAGGAAACGAACCACTTCAAGAGAACATAAGGGAGAAGCAAAGTTGGCCAATCACAAGTCCGCGCTCAAGAGGCACAAGCAGAGCCTGATCCGCAATGCCCGCAATCGGGCCATGAAGACCCGTGTGAAGAACGCCGTGAAGGCCGTGCGCGAGGCGCTGGCCGCCGGAGACAAGGAGAAGGCCCAGGCCGCTCTGGTCGACGCCACCTCCGTCCTGGACAAGGCCGCGGGCAAGAAGGTCCTGCATTGGCGTGCCGCGGGCCGCAAGGTTTCCCGCCTGAGCGTCGCGGTCAACAAGCTGGCCTAAGCCTCACTCCCGAGTGATATATCCATGGCCGGCCGCGCACTGCGCGGCCGGCTTTTCGTTTTTGCCGTGCGATGGTTCTCCGGAAGCCGCGCCAGCCGAGACAATGCTTTCCCGTCTTCGGGGAGTGATTTTCTCCAACCATCCGCAATATTTTGATTGCAGGGACTTGTGAAGTTCATCCCCTGCTGATATCGCTTGGGCGAAACGTTCGGACTTGCCGCAATCGAGCCGCCGATGCCGGCGCGACACGAACCGGGAAGGGCAACGGCAGAGGCAGGCGGACTCGGGAGGAGGGGACGCTATGAGCTTTCTGGACAAGGAACAGGAATACGACGGAATCCTGTACCGTCGCATGCTGGTCTCCAGGATCCGCTTCTGCTGCCATCTTCTGGTCTGGGGCATCATCTGGGGCACTTTCTCCCTCTGGAAGGTCTGGCACATCAGCCAGGGCAGCTCCCGCATGCACGTCTTTCCCCAGGTGGACTGGCTGCTGAACGGCGGCTGGAAGTCCTTCATCATCTTCAACGCCCTGGGCGTCCTCTACCTCTACGTCACCATCTTCGAGCTCAAGCCCATCGAACGCCGCATCGCCAGCCGCAAGCCGGGAAGGCGCGGCGTCCGGAAGGCCTGACGGCGAGCAGCGACATCGGGTCCACATCGGGCTCGGGCCGCACAATGAAAAAGGGGCGCACCGTCACGGTGCGCCCCTTTTTCATTGCTGCCCTGGCAGGCTGCGCGGGCTCTAGTCGAGCTGCGCGATCAGGGTTTCCTTGATGGAGTCGATGGAGCCCTCGCCGTTGAGCTCGATGTACTTGAAGCCAGCCTTGGGAGCCAGGTCCTTGTAGAAGTAGCTGGCGGCCAGGGTGCCGGTCTTGGTGTCGTAGTAGATGTCGTGACGCTTGTCGATGGCGCCCTCGTCCTGGTCGTCGGAGCGGGCGGTGAGCTCGCCGCCGCAGACGCGGCACTTGTCGCCGTCGGGCTTGATGGCGTCGATGAAGATGTTGTTCGGATGGTTGGGGTCGTTCTTGCAAAGGCGACGGCCCATGATGCGGTTCTTGGCCACCTGGCGGGGCAGCAGGATCTCGATGACGTAGTCGAGCTTCACGCCGTCCTTCTGCAGGGCCTCCCAGAGCTTCTGGGCCTGGACGATGGAACGCGGGAAGCCGTCGAGCAGCCAGCCGTTGGCGCTGGACTTCTTGAGCACGTCGAGGACCATGGGAATGGTGATGTCGTCGGGAACCAGCTCGCCGCGGTCGATGTATTCCTTCGCCTTCTTGCCGAGCTCGGTGCCGCCGCCGATGTGCTGGCGGAAGATGGCACCGGATTCGATGTGGTCGAGGTTGTACTTCTTCTTGACCAGGGAGCCCTGCGTGCCCTTGCCGCTACCGTTGGGGCCGAAGATCAGGATATTCATCGCGTCCTCCTGTGGAAATTTTCACAAAGTGGTCTTGTCTACTCTTTCACAACTGCGCTGTCAACGCACCTGCGCTGGCCGGGGCCTCCGGAAGCTCTGTGGGATGAAGAGAATCGAGCGTCAGGAAACGAACCGGCGCACGCGGCCGAAGACGATGCCTTCCGGAGCCACACGCGCCTCCTTGTCCCCGGGAAAGCGGACAGCCGCGCCGATGCGCCGCGCGGTCCAGGCATGCTCGAGGTCCATGAGCCCGTCCATGAGCGGCTGCCCCGGACCGAGCCGCGTGAGCGCCTGCTTGCACAGCCGCAGGCGCACGGCCGGATGGGCCGCGTCGAGCACTTCCGCACGCAGGACGAGGGTGTCCGGCTCCTCGCCGAGCCCAAGCCCAGGCTCCGGTTCGGAGAGGCTTGCCGCCGCAAGCTCGCGGTCCAGGCGCGCCAGGTTCCAGAGCCGGGCGGCGGCCGTGAGGTAGTTCGGGTTCTCGCGCACGAACAGGGGCAGCACGTCGTGGCGCACTCGGTTGCGCAGGAATGCCGGGTCCTGGTTGCTGGCGTCTTCGCGCCAGGGGACTCCCGCGGCCTGCAGGAATTCCCGCAGACGGGCGCGCGGCGTGAGCAGGAAGGGCCGCAGCAGGCTGCGGTCCACGTCCACTCCGGCCATGCCGCCGAGTTCTGGCCAGCCCGTGCCGCGCATGAGGCGCATGAGCTGGTCTTCGGCCAGGTCGTTCAGGTGATGGCCGAACAGCACCCAGTCCGCTCCGGTCTCGAGAATGACCCTCTGCAGGAAATCGCGGCGGGCGATGCGCCCGGCCTCTTCGAGCCCCATGCCCTTGCGCCGCGAAAGCTCGGCCACGTCCTCGCGCTCCCCGAAGTACGGGATGCCGAGCGCGGCGCAGAAGGCGCGGCAGTGCGCGGCGTCATCCGCCGACTCGGGCCTGAGCCCGTGGTCCAGGTGCGCGGCCGCGATGCGCGCGGAGAGGCGCGGAGCGAGGTAGTGGAAGGCCAGGAGCAGGGCGGTGGAGTCGGCGCCGCCCGAGAAGGCCACGAGCAGACTGCGCCCGGCGAGTTCGACGCCGAGCTCCCGGGAGACGAAGCGCTGCACGTCCAGGCAGAGGTGGGCCTGGGCCGGGGGCAGGTCCTGCAGGGTGTGGGGCAGGGTATCGGGCAGGATACGGGGCGATGCCATGCGTTCTCCCGCGGCCGGACGGGGGCTAGACCGGGATGTCCAACTCCCGGATGAAGGCGTCCAGGAAGTCGATGGCCCAGGAGCGCGCCTCGGGGCTCGCGTAGTGCACGCAGGAGCAGCGCATCCTGCCCCGGGCGCGCACGAGAAGCTCGAGACGCAGGAATTCGTCCTCGGTCTCGAGCGCCATGACGTGCGGGCCGCATTCGGCCGCGTGCGCCCGCTGCTCCTCGGACAGAAGCTCCTCGGGCACGGTCAGGTAGTAGAGGCCTTCGATGGGGCTTTGCAGACCGCGCGTCTCCAGGGCCTCGACGATGCGTTTGACGTCCGCGGCAGCGAGCTCGTCTACGACGTACCAGCGCATGGGACTCCTTTATTCGGTGCCGTCCGGCTCGTCGAGCCCGCAGTCGCAGGCGTCGTCGTCCGTCAGGGAGGGTTTGCGGTCGGCGTGGGCGTCCGGGGGGATGCTCTCGCGGTCCAGGTTGAACATGCGGCGGGAGAGGTCGATGAAGCGCTCGGCTCCGCCTTCCTCCTGGGCGCGCCGCTTCAGGAAGCAGACGGGCTCGTGGTAGAGCTTCTGGGCGATGGACAGGACCAGGGTCTCCAGGCTCTCCCGGGTCCTGTCGTCCACGTCCGGCCCGAGGCGGCGCAGGGTCTTGGCCAGCTCGCGCCGCGCCAGGTCCTCGCCGTGGGCCATGAGGTCGCGGATGGTCGGGTGCAGGCTCAGCGAACTCAGCCACTTGGCGAAGGATTCGGTCTCCGCGGCCACGATGGTCGCCGCGCGCTCGGCCTCGCCGCGCCGCTGCGCCAGGTTCTCCTCCACGACCTCGCGCAGGTCGTCGATGTCGTAGAGATAGACGTTGTCCAGCAGGTTCACATCGGGGTCGATGTCGCGGGGCACGGCGATGTCGATGAAGAACATGGGCCGGTTGCGGCGCCTGCGCAGCACGTCGCGCACGTGCTGGGCGCGGATCACGGCCGTGGGCGAGCCCGTGGAGCTGATGACGATGTCCGTCTCGTGCAGGTGCTCGTACATGTCCTCGATGGCGATGGGCGTGCCGCGGAAGCGCGCGGCCAGCTCCTCGGCCCGGGACAGGGTGCGGTTGGCGACCACGATGTGCTCGATGCCGCCGGAAAGCAGGTTCTGGGCGGCCAGCTCGGCCATCTCGCCCGCGCCCACGAGCATGGCCCGCTTGCCCGCGAGCTCGCCGAAGATCTTCTTGGCCAGTTCCACGGCCGCGTAGCTGATGCTCACGGCGCTCGAGGCCACCTCGGTCTCCGTGCGCACCCGCTTGGCCACGAAGAAGGCCTTGTGCAGCAGCCGGTTGACGATGACCCTGGCCGTCCCCAGATCGACCGCCGCGCGGTAGGCGTCTTTCAGCTGCCCCAGGATCTGCGGCTCGCCCACGACCATGGAGTCCAGGCTCGAAGCCACGCTGAAGACGTGGCGCACGGCGTCCAGCTCGCGGTGCACGTAGGCCGCCTCCTCGAGCAGACGGGGCGGCTGCCCGCAGGCCCCGGCCCAGACCTGGGCCACATGGCCGATCACGTCGCCCGAGCCCACCGCCAGCACTTCCACGCGGTTGCAGGTGGACAGGGCCATGGCCTCGCGCACCGGGCCGGAGACGAGACGGCGGGCCGTATCTGGCTTGTCCGAGAGGGCGAACCGCTCGCGGACCTCGACGTCTGCGGTCTTGTGGTTCAGACCGATGAGAAAGATATCGTTTTTCACTGGGTTACGAGGGCTGTTGAAGGACGACGCTGTGGTGCATGGGGGACAGCAGGTTCACTGCCAGCATGGCGCAGACGAGAAAGATGAAGAGCCATATGGCCAGCCGCGCGGGCTTGCGGCCCTGCCAGCCCATGGCCAGCCTCTGATGGAAGAGGAAGGCGTAGATGAGCCAGCCGATGATGGACAGGATCTCGCGCGGATGGCCCGTGTAGGCCATCTTGCGCATGAGGCCGGACCAGACGAAGCCCGAGCCGATGCCCAGGGTGAAGAGCGGGAAGCCCACCAGGGCGGCCAGGCGGTTGACCTTGTCGAAGGCCTGCAGCGACGGCATCTCGCGCTGAAAGCCCGAGAGCTTTGCCTTGGTCTTGATCTTGCGTTCCATGTACATGAAGGCCATGCCCGCGCCGAAGGCCATGGCGAGCAGGCCCATGGAGACGTAGATGGAGCCGATGTGCACGACCCAGAAGAGTGCGGCGTATTCCTGGGGAACGACCACGCGAAGTCCCGAGAAGGCGAAGGAGACCGTGTACATGAGAAAGGCGAGCGGGGCCGCGGCCATGCCCAGGAAGGCGAGGTCGCGCGTGCGCCAGAGGATGACGAAGACGACCAGCAGGACCCAGGAGAGGAGGCTTATGTAGGACTCCTCCGGGCCGTGGGAGAGCCCGCCGACGAGCCACAGGACGAGGTCGGCGGTGTGCGCGGCGAAGCCGAGCCCGGTGATCCACGCGCCCAGCCGCAAGAGTCCCTTGCGGCTGGTGACGAGGCCGAGGAAGACGCCTGTGGCGCCCGCGAAGTAGCAGCCGAAGACTATCCAGCGCAGCAGATCAGAAAAGGCCATCCAGCACCTCGTCGATGCGCCCGGAAATCTCGGCGGGCAGGTGCGCGGCAAGGATCTCCCGCGCGCGGCCCGCGTCGTTCCTCTCGAAGGCGCTCAGAAGGTCCGAGGCCACGAGATCGCGGAACAGGACGGTGTTGTGCTCCGTGCCGCGCTCGAGGCCCAGGACGTGCGGCCTGAGCCTGGCCATGAGGATCAGGAAGTCGCCGTAGTTGGAGCCGAAATACTCCTCGAGGTCGCGGCGGATCTTCTTGGCGAGGGCAGGGCTCGCCCCGCCCGTGGACACGGCCAGCGTCAGGTCGCCCTTGCTGACCACGGCCGGGACGATGAAGCTGCACTTCTCCGGCTGGTCCACGATGTTGCACAGGATGCCGCGATCCTTGCAGAGGTTGGATATGCGCCAGTTGAGCTCCTCGTTGTCCGTGGAGGCGATGACGATGAACTTCCCGTCCACGTCCTCGTCCCGGAAGGTCCGCGTCTCGTAGCAGAGGCGGGGATTGTCCAGCAGGGCGGCCATGTCGTCGGCCGGAGGCCGCGTGTCCACCACCAGCACGGAGCGCGGCCCGCGGTCCAGCAGGGCGCCGATCTTGCGGCGGCCCACGGCCCCGGCGCCGACCACGAGGCAGTCCTTGTCCGTCAGATTCACGAAGATGGGATAGTAGCGCATAAGGGTCGTTACCCTAGCAGAAGCCCGACCGCGAGTAAATCGGGCGGCTTTCTTGCCCCGCCCCTGCGAATGGGGTAGATCGGCCGGAAAAGGCCTGAAAGACCGACCGTGAACGAACGCTTTCTCGTTATCCAGCTCGCCCGTTTCGGCGACCTCGTGCAGACCAAGCGTCTCATCCTCACCCTGGCCCGGCGGGGCGAGGTGCACCTCTGCCTGGACCGCTCCCTGACCAGTCTCGCGGGCCTGCTCTTTCCCCACGCCGTGCTCCACCCCCTGCGCGCGCATGCCGCAGGGCTCGCTCCCGGGCAGGGGCTTTCCGCGATTGCCGCGGACAACCTGCCGGTCTTCGCGGAGCTCGCCGCCTGCGATTTCTCAGAGGTCTACAACCTCAACTTTTCCGGCCTCAACTTCTCCCTGGCCCGGCTCTTCGACCCCGACCGCGTGCGCGGCTACGTGAACCGCGACGGCCAGGAGACGCGCGACACCTGGGCAGACATGGCCTTCCGCTGGACCCGGCAGCGCGGTCCCTACGGCCTGAACCTCGTGGATTTCTGGGCCTTCCACGCCGCGGCTCCCCTGGCCCCGGGCGAGGTCAATCCTGCCGCCGTGCCGAAGGGCGGCGGCGTGGGCGTGGTGCTTGCGGGACGCAACCAGCGCCGTTCGCTGCCGCCGGAAGTGCTCGGCCCGGCCGCCTCGGCGCTGTGGAGCCGCAAGGGGCAGGGGCCGCTCTATCTTCTCGGCGCGGCCGGGGAGCGCGAGGCCGGGGAGGCCGTGGCCGCGCACCTGCCCAGGGCAGCACGCGGCGCGGTGAAGAACCTTGCCGGACGCACGGACTGGGAGGGGCTCTTCGATGTCGTCGCCTCGCTCGATGCGCTGCTGACTCCGGACACCGGGACCATGCACCTGGCCGCGCACCTCGGCACGCCCGTGCACGCCGTGTTCCTCTCCTCGGCTTGGTGCTTCGAGACCGGGCCCTACGGCGAGGGGCACACGGTCTGGCAGGCCACGGCCGAATGCGCGCCCTGCGTGGAGTCGCGCCCCTGCGATTTCGGAGTCAGATGCCTCGAACCGTTCGCGGGCAAGGATTTCCTGCGCCTGCTCACGGGACGGGGAGGGGAGGCCCCGCACGGCATGGCCTGCCTCGCGTCCCGCCTCGACGCCTTGGGCGTGGACTATGCGCCGGAGAGGGGCAGCGCGCCCTTCGCAGCCGAGCGCGCGGCCTTCCGCGCCTTTCTCGCGCGCCATCTCGGGCTCGCGGATGCCGTTTCGGCAGGCGCGAACGCCCTGACTGACGAATTTCTCCTGGAACGGGACTGGCTCGGCGGGCCGGACCCGAGGCGGTTGCAACAGACAGCAAACGGATGCCTCCCATGACCCCTTCCGCACCCTCTTCGGCCGACGGCTTCGCGCGTCCGCTGCGCATCCTCCTGGTCCTGCCGCTCTACGGCGGCTCGCTGCCCGTGGGCCGCTTCGCGGCCGCGGCACTCACGCGGCTCGGCCACGTGGTGGAGGTCGTTGAATCGCCAGATTTCCACCCCACCTACCTGGCCCTGCGCGCGCTGAAAGTCGCGGCGGACAAGCTCGAGCACCTGCAGAACTCGTATCTGCAGGTCGTCTCCCAGGCCGTGGTGGCCAAGGCCGAGACGTTCGCCCCGGACCTGGTACTGGCCATGGCACAGGCCCCGCTCTCCCGCCAGGCGCTGAAGCGGCTGAGAAGCCTCCAAATCCCCACTGCCATGTGGTTCGTGGAGGACTTCCGCCTCTTCACCTACTGGCAGGCCTTCGCCCCGCTCTACGACGTCTTCGCCGTGATCCAGAAGGAGCCGTTCTTCGCGGAGCTTTCCGCCATCGGCCAGGAGAACGCGCTCTATCTCCCGCTGGCCGCGGATCCGGACTTCCATCGACCGCTCGAGCTTTCGCCCGCGGAGCGGCACCGTTTCGGCTCGGACCTGTCCTTCATGGGCGCGGGCTACGCCAACCGCCGCGTGGCCTTCCGCCAGCTCCTCGGCTTCGACTTCAAGATCTGGGGCAGCGACTGGGACGGCGATCCGGTGCTCGAGCCCTACGTGCAGGAGGGCGGCCGCCGCGTCTCCTCCGAGGAGTGCGTGAAGATCTTCAACGCCTCGCGCGTGAACCTGAATCTGCATTCGAGCGTCGATCCCGCGCGACTCGTTACAAACGGCGATTTCGTGAACCCGCGCACCTTCGAGTTGGCCGCCTGCGGGGCGTTCCAGCTCGTGGACAGGCGTTCGCTCCTCGACGAATGCTTCGCCGCAAACGAAGTGGTCCGCTTCTCCTCGCTGGACGAGTTGAAGGAGATGGTGGGGCACTACCTCTCGCGCGGCGAGGAGCGCCGCGCCGTGGCGGAGAAGGCGCGGGCGCGCGTCCTGACGGAGCACACCTACGAGCACCGCATGGGGCGTCTGCTGGAATTCTGCGCCGAACGTCTGCCGCGGCGCCTGCCCGAATGGCCCCGCGCCGCGGCGTCGGCCGCCTCGCTCGAGGACGGCCTGCCCGAGGAACTGCGTGCGAAGCTCGCGGCCTTGCGCGAGCGGCTCGGGCTTTCCGGGGACGTCAGCTTCGACGACCTGGTCTGGGCAGTGCGCAGCCAGAAGGGCAAGCTCGACCCCCTGGACACGGCAGTTCTCTTCCTGGACGAATGGCGCAAGCAGTACGGCGGAAACGCCTGATCCGGCGCCTTCGCCCCTGGCTTCCTCATCCGCCCCGAAACGAGGAGTGCTGGGGCTAGCCCTTGCGGCGCCCGCCCTTCATCTTCTGGATCTTCTGGTACCAAAGGGTGAGCTTGGCCTCGAGGCCGTGCTCCTTGGGCTGGTAGAACCGCCTTCCCACGATCTCTTGGGGCAGGTAGTCCTGGTCGGCCCATCCCTCGGGATAGGCGTGGGGATACTTGTAGCCCCGACCGTAGCCCCAGTCCTTCTGCAGCTTGGTGGCGGCGTTTCGCAGATGCAGCGGCACGGGGCGAGGGCCCTCGCGCCGGATCTCCTGCTGGGCCATGAGGTAGGCGGCGTAGGTGGAATTGCTCTTGGGCGCGAGCGCCAGGTAGACGGCGCATTCGGCCAGCGGGATGAAACCCTCGGGCATGCCCACGAATTCCACGGCGTGCTGCGCGCTGACGGCCATGGCCAGGGCGTACGGATCGGCCAGCCCCACGTCCTCGGAGGCCGAGAGGACCAGGCGGCGGCAGATGAAACGGGGGTCCTCGCCGCCTTCCAGCATGCAGGCCAGGTAGTAGAGGGCTGCGTCCGGGTCCGAGCCGCGGATGGACTTGATCATTGCCGAGGCCAGCTCGTAGTGCGTGTCGCCGCCCCTGTCCCCGCGGATCATCATCTCGGGCAGGGTCTTGGCCAGCTCGGCCGGGGCCAGCTTCTCCGGCGGCAGCTTGGCCGCGTACTCCATGAGGTTCAGCAGCGTGCGCGCGTCGCCCGCGGACATGGAGGCCAGCAGGGCCAGGCTTTCGTCCTCCAGGGCCATGCCCAGGGCCTCGGCTCCCCGCCGGGCCACCTCCTGCAGCTCCTCGGGGTCCAGGGGGCGCAGCTTCAGCACGTGCAGCCTGGAGAGGAGCTGGCGCGTGACCGAAAAGGAGGGGTTCTCCGTGGTCGTGGCCAGAAGCGTCAGCTCGCCGGACTCGAGGATGGGCAGGAAGAAGTCCTGCTGCGCCTTGGAGTAGCGGTGCAGTTCGTCCAGGATGAGGATCTTGAAGCCCTGGATCTCCTTGCGCAGGGCGGCGAGGCCGGTCTCGGGCGCGGAGAGGCGGCGGAAGGGCTGGCCGGTGGCCTTGGCCAGGAGGAGGGCGATGGTGGACTTGCCGCAGCCCGGGGGGCCGAAGAGCAGCATGCTCGGCAGGCGTCCGCCCGCGGCCATGGTCGTGAGCTTGCCGCGCAGGTGGCGCTGGCCGATGAATTCATCGATGCTCTTGGGCCTCAGGCGTTCGGCCAGTGGAGTATTGAGCGCCAGATCTATCTTCATGGACTGTGGTCGTTCCTTGCCGGTGCGCGGGGCTGCGGACGGAATCTATTCCCGGCCGCGCTGCAACTCCAGCGTGCGGTGATGGTAGGCGAGGCCCAGCGTGAGCAGCGCGGCCGTCTCCAGGCGCAGGACCGAATGCCCGAGATGACGCGCGGCAAAGCCCGCCGCGCACAGTGCCTCGGCCTCAGCGTCGGTCAGGCCCCCCTCCGGGCCGACGACGGCCAGGCAGGAGCCTTTGAGTTCCGCGGGGTCGAAGGCCGCGCGTGTCTCATTTTCCCAGAGCAGCACGCGATCGTCAAAGGATTTGCCGAGTTCGGAAAGCTCCCTGACGCCTCCGGGCAGCACGGAGAGCGTGGGCAGCCAGGCAGAGCCGCACTGCTTGGCGGCCGAGACGAGCTTGTCGCGCCAGCTGTCCTTGGGCGCGTCCGGCACGCGGCCCTGGCTGTGCTGGGCCTGCCAGAAGACGAGACCCGCAGCGCCGAGCTCCACTGCCTTTTCCAGGAGCCAGTCGCGGCGGGCGGACTTGGAGAAGCCCACGGCGAGCGTCAGGCCGTCCCCGGGGGGCGGCACGTCGCGCAGCTCTTCGGGCTCCAGGCGGGCACGGTCCTTCTTTGCCTCCACGAGGCGGAAGACACCCTCGTGTCCCTGGCCGTCGAAGAGGCGCACACGCGTGCCGGGCGCGGCCCGCAGCACCAGCAGCAGGTGGCGCGCCTCTCCGCCCGTGAGGATGAAAGGCGCGCCCCACTGCTCAGGGGGGAGGTAGAAGCCGTCCAGTCGGCCCAAGACTGCCCCTTAGGCGGTCTTCATGCGCGCCGTGCCTTCCTTGAAGAAAGGCAGTTCGCTGCGCTTGGCAGGGAGATCGACGCGCTGACCCTTGATGGTGAACGTGGCGCGCTCGGCCTGGGCCGCGTCCACGTAGGCCAGGGCCAGGCAGTGGCCGAGGGTGGGCGAGAAGGCGCCGCTGGTGACCACGCCGCAGGGCTTGCCGCCGGGCCCGAGGACCGCGTCGCCGTGGCGCGCGCTGCGGCGCCCCTCGATCTCCAGGGGCACGAGCTTTCCGCGCACCTCGCCGAGCGCCTCCTTGCCGACGAAGGGACCTTCCTTGCCCATGAGGAAGCCGTATCCGGCCTCCACGGGCGTGTGCTCGGTGTCCAGATCCTGGCCGTAGAGGGGGTAGCCCATCTCCAGCCGCAGGGTGTCGCGTGCGCCCAGGCCCGCGGGCTTCACGTAGTCCACGCCGAGCAGCAGCTCCCACATGGCCAGGGCCTTGTTCCAGGGCAGGTAGAGCTCGTAGCCGAGCTCGCCCGTGTAGCCGGTGCGGGAGACGATGAGCGGGGCGCCGTCGAAGGTGCTGCGCTCGAAGTTGAAATACTTGAGGTGGCCCCACGAGGAGCCGAGGGCCTTTTCCAGGGCGTCCAGAGAGCGCGGTCCTTGCAGGTCGATCTTGGCCGTCTCGGCCGAGACGTTGGTGAAGGTCAGGCCGTGGGGCAGGTGACCGGCGCACCAGGAGAAGTCGGACTCCTCGCAGGCGCCGTTGACCACGAGCATGTAGTCGTCCTCGCCCAGGCAGTAGACGATGAGGTCGTCCAGCACGCCGCCGCGCTCGTTGAGCATGAAGCCGTAGCGGCACTTGCCCGCGCCCAGGGTAAGCAGGTTGTGGGTCACGATGCGGTCCAGCGCGTCGCGCGCGCCCGGGCCCTTGAGCAGGAACTCGCCCATGTGGCAGATATCGAAGACCGCCGCAGCAGTGCGCGTCTGCTCGTGCTCCTTGATGATGCCCTCGTACTGCACGGGCATCTTCCATCCGGCGAAATCGACCATTTTCGCGCCGTGCTCGGCATGCCAGCCGGACAGCGGAGTTTCCTTCAGCGCAGACATTCCATCCTCCAGGGTTCTTCGACCTGCTCGGCGAGCAGTGGGGGATTATTATGCGGGAAAACGGGCGGAAGAGCAACGAGACATCAGAGCACGGCCTGCATGACGAACGTCTCGCTGCGATCCTGGCGTGCCTTGCGAATGGCCGAGAACTCGTCGATCTGCGAGACCAGTCGGCGGTACTGGCGGCGGATGTCCTTGCCGTATTTGCTGAGCGAGTCCTCGGGCACCTCTACGTAGGTGCGCTGCAGGTAGCGGTCGTTCAGCACGCGCTCGCCGATGGCCAGCACGCCCTGCACCAGTTCGTCGAAATAGTTGACGATCTCGAACTTGAGATCGGCCAGGATGTCGTTGATGGAGGTCAGCTGCTCCAGATAGTTCAGGGACTGTCCGCCCTTGGAGCGGCGGTCGGCCAGATCCTCCAGTATCTTCACCTTGCGCGCCTGCTGGATGTAGCTGAACCGGCTCCAGACCTCCTGGTAGAGGTCGTGCATGGTGTTGAAGGTCTCGAAGTTGTCCGGGGTCAGGAGGTAGCTGTCCAGGACCTTGATGACCTTGGTGTAGAACTCCTCCGAGTAGCCGATGATGCGGCGCTGGTGCTTGGTCAGCCAGGTGGAGAGGAACTTGAGGCGCTTCTCGTGCGTCTCGGTGTTGAAGACCACCTCCTGGCGCTTGTAGGTCACGGCGCCCACGTACTCGCCGCGCACGATGTCGTTCAGCCTCAAGATCATGTTGTAGCTGTCCTTGAGGATGTTGATATCGGTGCGGATCTCGCCGGTCAGGGGATGGATGACCTCCTGTCGGGTGATGGACAGGGCGCGGTCCTGGCGCACGTTCTTCGGGTTGAATCTGTGCTGGCGGTAGACCGCGCGCAGGATCACGGCGCGGCGCTTGCGGTCCACGAAGAAGCCGCCCTTCTCGAGCTCGGCGATGGCCTCCTTCTGGTCTTCCTCGATGCGTACCAGGGCGACCTTCTCCACGCGCGGATAGCTCTTGGCCTGCGGGTGCGAGTAGAGCGTCGTGATCGTGCGGTCCGACTGGCCCTGCACGCGCACCATGAAGCGCTCGCCCATGCGGAAGAGGCGGCGCGAGAAGAGGGCCGCGGCCGTGCGCCGCTCGGAGACGATGGAGAAACCGTAAAGTTCCATCAGGAACTGGTAGACGAAAAGCCGGTTGCGCTCGTAGCGCTCGTTGTCGCCGGTGGCGAACTTGCCGATGCGTAGGCCGAAGCGCTTGATCTCCGTATCCAGGTCGGCGGGCAGGGAGCCGTAGACGCCCGAGAGATGGTATTCGCCGTAGGGGTCGCGCGAGATGACATGGGCGCGGTCCATCTCCAGCAGGAACTCGAGCAGGGGAGGGTAGTTCTCCAGGTAGCAGATGTCCTTGCCGGAGAAGCGCGAAAGAAAGCCCTCCTGCACCTTCTTGGGCAGGCGGGAGCGAAGGATCTGGAGATTCTGGTCGATGACCGTGTTCTCGAGGGGGCAGGACTCGCTCGTCTCGGCGCCCGGCGCCATGATGTTGTACAGCCGGTCGTACTGGAATATCTCGTCGAAGGGGTTCAGCTGGCGGTCGAAGGCCACCATGAGGTAGCCCGGCAGCTCCTTGTACTCGAACAGTTCCGGTTCAAAGGAGGGAAGCAGGCTGCGGGGATCCACGAGGGGATAGTCCTCGACCTCGAAAAAAGGCTTGAGCAGGCAGAGCTTGATATGCACCCAGTCGAGATAGTCCTTGAGCTTCTCGAGCGAGTCGATGCGCCTCAGTCCCTCGACCTCGGTGGGGGAGGTCCAGCGCAGGTGAGGGAGCTTGCTGAATGCGTTCTGCCAAGTAAACGACATGTGGTTGTGCCTGCGCGGAGTTTTCCTTTTTGTCCGTTCTAGGGCATGCCGGACACCGTTGTCAAAGGTCTTCGCATTATTAAAGACGGGGCGATATCTCCGGCATATCCGCAAGGTCTCTTCACGTTGACACTCCCCGCCGGGATTACCTAATGAAAGTCGATCGAGTGACGACTACCGCCGCCGCGACCGACGACAACCCGGAGATTACCGAGCATGCCCTCTGCTTCGAGACTCGCCCAGTGCCCCCGCTCCAAGGCCAACACGGCCCAGTGCACCTGCACTTACACCTCCTGCCCGCGGCATGGACTGTGTTGCGAATGCCTGCACCACCATCGCGTGAGGGGCGAACTTCCGGGCTGCTATTTTTCCGAGACGGATGAGAAGACATATAACCGCAGCGTTGATTTCTTCGTCCAACGCTTTAATAAATAGCGCATGTCCTGCAAGGCCATCAACCAACAGCTCCTCGGCATCATCTGCAGCGTCTTCGACGCGCACTCCGCCGTGCTCTTCCTGCCCGAGGAGGCCGGCTCCTATTCCATGGCCGCTAGCTTCAGCCTGAGCGACAAGATCAAGAAGGGTGCCGTCATCGCCCCTGGACAGGGGCTCGCGGGCTGGATCATCCGCAACCGCGAGCCGCTCCTGATCAACAATTTCGACCAGAAGCGCGGCGTGCTCGGCTACTACGAGGGCGGAGAGGAGTCGCGCGTGCGGGCCTTCATGGGCTGCCCGCTGGATCGCGACATGGGCGTGCTTTGCCTGGACAGCATGCGCACCTACTCCTTCAGCGCCAAGGACCAGAAGATACTGCACCAGTTCGCCCAGTTCATCGTCGGCCTGGCCGAGGACCGCGACCAGCGCGCCGCGGACGGCTCCCTGTCCGGCTACTACCGGGCGCTGCAGGCCATCTCCATGCTGCGCACCAAGACGCCGCGCTGGACCACCTTCATCGACGGATTTCTGCAGATCGTTGCCGAGGCCGCGGGCATGTCCACGGTCTTCCTCACCGTGCGCGACGAGAACGGCCGCCACTATTTCGTGGAGGGAGCCACCCGCCTGCCCGTGCGCGGAGCCTCGCCGGACCAGGCCTACCCCATCGGCAACGGGATCATCGGCTGGGTCTACAAGAACGGCGCCCCCGTCTTTTCGGGCGACCGCGAATCCGCTTCGTCCATGCCGCTCTTCGGCAAGGACGTGGTCACCGCGCCGTACGCGACCCTGGCCTGCCTGCCGCTGCTCGTGCACAGGCGCACCCGAGGGGTGCTCGTGGCAGCGGACGAGCGGGGCGTCCCCCTCAGCGACGACCTCAAGGCATTCCTGGCGATGGCTACGGGCAACCTGGCGTTATTTCTCGAGAATCTCTATCTGAAAAATCGTTTGACCTCAGCTGCGGGAAAGGAATAATACGGCATCCGGTTATGGACTCCATAGCACACTCCTTCCGTTCCCCCGAAGTGGCATAAGAGAGCACCCTATGTTCTTCAGCAAACTGTTCGGCTTCCTTGGCACAAACCTGGCCATGGACCTCGGCACGGCCAACTCGCTTCTCTATACGGCCAAGGACGGCATCGTGCTCAACGAGCCTTCCGTGGTGGCCATCGACAACCGCGAGGGCCGGATCATCGCCGTGGGCAAGGAGGCCAAGGAATACATGGGCCGCACCCCGGAGAAGATCCGGGCGATCCGGCCGCTGAAGGACGGCGTCATCGCCGACTTCGAGGTCACGCGGGAGATGATCGCCTTTTTCGTGCGCAAGGTCATAAGCGGCATGCGCATCGTCAAGCCCAAGATCGTCATCTGCGTGCCCACCGGCATCACCCAGGTTGAAAAGCGCGCGGTCATCGAGTCCGCGCAGCAGGCCGGAGCGCGCGAAGTCAGGCTGGTCGAGGAGCCGATGGCCGCGGCCATCGGCGCGGGCCTGCCCATCGACCAGCCCGTGGGCAACATGGTCGTGGACATCGGCGGCGGCACCACCGAGGTCGCGGTCATCTCGCTCTCGGCCGTGGCCTACGCCGAATCCGTGCGCGTGGCGGGCGACGAGCTGAACGAGGCCATCCAGCGCTATTTCCAGGACCAGTTCCAGATGCTCATAGGCGAGAACATGGCCGAGCGCATCAAGATCGCCATCGGTTCGGCCTACCCGCTGCCCGAGCAGATGACCATGGACGTCTCGGGCAAGAACCTGATCACCGGCACCCCGTCCTCGGTCACGGTCACGGACGGCCACATCCGCGAGGCCATCCAGGAGCCCGTGAGCGTCATCGTGCGCGCCACGCGCACCGCCCTCGAGAAGACCCCGCCCGAACTGGTCGGCGACATAGCCCGCAACGGCCTGCTGCTCGCGGGCGGCGGCGCGCTGCTCAAGGGGCTGGACAGGCTCATCTCCCGCGAGACGCAGCTGCACGTGATCATCGACGAGGATCCCCTGACCACGGTGGTGCGCGGCACCGGCAAGACCATGGCCAACGAGGAGACCTTCAAGTCCGTCTTCATCAACTAGCCTGGGACGGTCCCGGTTTTCGCCAGGCGTCGGCCAGGCTTTTGAAAGAGGCGGTCCCCGGACCGCCTCTTTCGTTTTTGGGAGGTACGCATGGAATACGAGGGACTGCTGGACGGTCTGCTGGCCGTCTCGAGGAGCGCGGGCGAGGTCGTCCGCCAGGACTGGAGCGGCGCGCGGGAGATCACCAAGAAGGGACGCATCGATCTCGTGACGCAGACGGACATGCGCGTGGAGGAACTGCTGCGGGAAAAGCTCGGCGCCCTCCTGCCGGAGGCGGCCTTCTACGGCGAGGAATCGTCCGACGGCAAGGGACCGGGCGAGCTGGCCTGGATCGTGGATCCGGTGGACGGAACCACGAACTTCGCCCACTCCATCCCCTTCGTGGCCGTGTCCGTGGCGCTCTGGGCCGACGGGCGCCCCGTGCTCGCCGCGGTCAACGCGCCCATGCTCGACGAACTCTACCACGCAGCGCGGGGCAGGGGAGCCTTCTGCAACGGCGCTCCCATGCGCGTTTCGGACTGCGCGAAGCTCGTGGACGGCATCGTGGCCACGGGCTTCCCCTATGCCATCGAGCGCTATGTGGACCGCATCCTGGCGCACATGCGGCGCATGCTCCTTGCCACCCAGGGCGTGCGCAGGCCCGGCGCGGCGGCCATCGACATGGCCTTCGTGGCCGCGGGGCGCTACGACGGTTTCTACGAATACGGCCTCAAGCCCTGGGACACGGCAGCCGGCTGGCTGCTCGTGGAAGAGGCGGGCGGCCGCGTGAGTTCCATGGATGCGGCAAAGCCCTACCTGCTCGGCGCGGAGAACATCCTGGCGAGCAACGGCCTGCTTCATGAGGCGCTTTCGGAAATTCTGCGCAAGGATCTGGAGCCGGGCCGGCCCGGCTGAGCCGTGGCTCAGGAATCGGCCGGGGGAAGGGCAGGGGAGGCTGAAGGAAAGATCAGGCCGTGCTCCCAGAAATGGACCAGGGCCGGGGTCAGGAGCTCGCGGAACTGGGCCACGAGGCAGTCGAGCTCCGCGCGGTCCACGAAGTAGCCGCCGTCCACCTCCTCGGGGTTGGGCACCGGTTCTTCGCGGAACGTCCCGGCCGTGAAGATGGAGACGAACTCCCAGCCCGTGGAGGCGCTGGCCGAGACCTCGGCAAGCAGGTGCATGCGCGTGGCCGAAAGCCCGAGCTCCTCGTGCAGCTCGCGGATGGCGCCGTCCTCCATGGCCTCGCCCGCCTTGACGTGGCCGGTGGCCGAGAGGTCCCATCGCCCGGGGAAGCGGCTCTTGGACATGCTGCGCTTTTGCAGGTAGACCCTGCCGTCGTCGTCGTAGACCAGCACGACCACGGCGCGGTGCATGAGCGCCTGGGCGTGCACGTCGTCGATGGGCATGACCGCTATGGGGCGATTGCCTTCGTCCACGACCTCGATATATTCGACCTCCGGGGTCGCCGACTGGCGCGGCTGGAGGCGCGGCTTTCTGAATCTGCGCGGCATGGCGGCTCCTTTACACGAGCGTTGCGATGGAAACAACACCGAAGCCCCCCATTTCCTGGGCCATTCCGCCCGTCGTCCGGCTCGTGCCGAATGACGCGGCAGAGCTGGCCTCGCTCGAGCGCGCCTGCTTCAGCCATCCCTGGAGCGAGGAGCAGCTGGCCTACGGCCTGCGCGAGAAGGCCCTGCACATCCTCGGCATGCGCGCGGAGGACGGAACGCTCGGCGCCTACTGCTCCTTCTATTGCGTGGCCGACGAGGGGGAGATCGTGAACATCGCCGTGGCCGAGGGGAACCGACGCCGAGGCTGGGGCCGGGTCCTGCTCGGGGCCGTGTTGCAAAGCGCCGCCGAAATGGGCATACATCGAATGTTTCTGGAGGTGCGCCAGTCCAATGCCGCTGCCATCGGCCTCTATGCCGCGCACGGCTTCGTGAGGACCGGCGTGAGAAAACGGTACTACCCCGACACCAACGAAGACGCGCTGGTCATGACCCTGACCATGGCCGAGGCGCGCCAGGAGCCGTCATGAAATACCTCGACTCGGTCGATCTCAAGGGCAAGCGGGTGCTCATCCGCGTGGACTTCAACGTCCCGCTCAAGAACGGCGTGATCCAGGACGACAACCGTATCGTCCAGAGCCTGCCCACCATCCGCCTGGCCCTGGAAAAGGGCGCGGCCGTGGTCCTCTGCTCGCACCTGGGCAAGCCCAAGGGCAAGGTCGTCCCCGAGCTGAGCCTGGCCCCGGTCGCCGCGCACCTCTCCGACCTCTTGAACCGCGACGTGACCATGGCTCCGGACTGCGTGGGCGACGAGGCGGCGAAATTCGTTGCCGATCTCGCGCCCGGCCACGTGCTGATGCTCGAGAACCTGCGTTTCCACGCCGGCGAGGAGGCCAACGACGAGGCCTTCGCCAAGGCCCTGGCCGCGGGCGTGGACGTCTACGTGGACGACGCCTTCGGCACGGCGCACCGCGCCCACGCCTCCAACGTCGGCGTGACCGAGTTCGTGCCCGAGTGCTGCTGCGGCCTGCTCCTGAAGAAGGAGTGGGAGTTCCTGGGCGAGGCCCTGGCCGAGCCTGTCCGTCCCTACGTGGCCATCTCCGGGGGTGCCAAGGTCTCCACCAAGCTGGCCGTGCTGCGCCGCCTCCTGGACAAGGTGGACGTGCTCATCATCGGCGGGGCCATGGCCAACACCTTCCTCCTGGCCCAGGGCCACGAGGTCGGCAGCTCCCTGGTCGAGCGCGACCTGACGGACGAGGCGTTGAATATCGTCAAGGAGGCCGGGGCCAAGGGCGTCACGCTGCTGCTGCCCGTGGACGTGGTCGTTGGCGGCTCGCTCGACGACGCCGTGACCGGCGGCATCTTCGACGCTGCCGCCATCCCGGCGGGCAAGATGGTCCTCGACGTCGGCCCGAAGACGGTCGACCTGTACACCTCGGCCCTGGCCACGGCCAAGACCGTGATGTGGAACGGCCCCATGGGCGCCTTCGAGAACCAGGCTTTCGCCCAGGGATCCCTGGCCATTGCCCGCTGCCTGGCCAAGCTCGCCGGGGTCACGACCATCGTCGGCGGCGGCGACACGGACGCCGTGGTGCACAAGGCCAAGCTGGCCGACAAGTTCACCTTCATCTCCACCGGCGGCGGCTCGTTCATGGAATTCATGGAAGGCAAGGAACTGCCTGCCTTCAAGGCTCTGGAGGGATGCGGCAAGTGAAGAAGCTGATGGCCGCGAACTGGAAGATGTACAAGACGCGGGCCGAGGCAGAGGCCACGGCGCGCGAGATGGTCCGTCTCATCGCCCCGGGCCTGCCCGAGGACCGGGAGCTGCTGGTCTTTCCGCCGTTCACGGCCCTGGCCGCCGTGGCCGGAGCCTTTGCGGGGCAGAAATCCTTCGCCGTGGGCGGGCAGAACTTCTGGCCGCACGGCGAAGGCGCCTTCACCGGCGAGATCGCGCCCGGCATGCTGCTCGACGCGGGCTGCACGTGGGCTCTGGCAGGCCATTCCGAGCGCCGCTGGGTCCTGGGCGAAAACGACGACCTGGTGGGCGAGAAGGTGGCCTACGGCCTCCAGAAGGGGCTCTCCATGGTCCTGTGCATCGGCGAGAAGCTCGAGGAGCGCCGCGCGAAAAAGGTGGAGGAGGTCCTCGACCGCCAGCTCGAGCGCGGACTCGTGCCCGCTGCGCGTGAATTCGCGAACAGGCTGGCCGTGGCCTACGAGCCGGTCTGGGCCATCGGCACGGGCGAGGTCGCGGGCCGGGAGGAGATCCGCCAGGCCCACGCCCACACACGTGATCGTCTGGTGCAGATGATGGGTGAAAAGGCCCTGGAAATCCCCCTGCTGTACGGCGGCAGTGTCAAGCCGGACAACGCTTCCGAAATTTTGGCGCTTGACAATGTGGACGGTGTATTGGTAGGTGGCGCAAGCCTGACGGCTGAAAGCTTTTCGCGCATTGCGCTGGCTTGATGGCGCAGGTTTTTTTACCGGAGAAAGTACGTTGAGCGGAATTGTTCTCACATTGCACATCATCGCCTGTCTGGTGCTCATCGTCCTCGTCTTGCTGCAGTCCGGCAAGGAGGGCATGGGCGTCATCTTCGGCGGCGGCAGCTCGTCCGTGTTCGGCAGCTCCGGCGCCGGCGGCCTGCTGGTCAAGGCCACGGCGGTTCTCGCCGTGATCTTCCTGCTGACCTCCCTGACCTACAACAGGCTCACCGGGGTCAAGGCCGTTGCCACTGACTCGATCATGATGACCGCGCCCGAGCCGAAGGCCGAAGCGGCCAAGCCCAAGCCCGAAGTGACCTTCGAGGAGCCCGCCAAGCCGCAGGCCCCCACTGCCGCTCAGGACCAGGCCGCGAGCCCGGCGCCCGAGCAGAAGGCTCCCCAGGCCCCGGCGGAGGGACAGAAAGCCCAGTAATTCGACGGTTCGCGGAAGTGGTGGAACTGGTAGACACGCTATCTTGAGGGGGTAGTGGCCAAAAGCCGTGGGGGTTCGAGTCCCCCCTTCCGCACCATATATCTCGGCCCGGGGTTGCCCCGGGCTTTTTTGCCCCCGGGCGCCATAATGCCACCGCACGACGCCGGGAACATGAACGACAGATGAAATGACGGTGGCGATGCAGAGACGGCGGCGTGCTTCCGGAAAGGGAAGGCGCCCTGGCCGCAGACAAAGGATGACCTGGCAGAAGACAACGACGACGGTCCGCGGAAGTGGTGGAACTGGTAGACACGCTATCTTGAGGGGGTAGTGGCCAAAAGCCGTGGGGGTTCGAGTCCCCCCTTCCGCACCATATATCTCGGCCCGGGGCAACCCGGGCCTTTTTTTGTTTTTCCGATGGCCCGCAGCGAACGAAAGGGTTTGTGGATTCACCATGGCGCAGACGCGCCGACCTGTTACGAGGCTGGACAGGGACTTCCCGGAAAACGCCTCTTTCCGGGACAGGAGAGGTCCGTTGCGCAGGTCCTTGCTGGTCACACTCCAAAGCCGAGCGTTCCGGTCATTTCCGCAGTCTCATGCCGCTTTTTCGGGCGAGATTTTTTCGTCTATGATCTTCAATGATTGTAAATAAGTGGTCAACTTTCTTCCCCGCTTGTCTAAAGATGCCCCACACTTTTGGCCGATAAGGCGAGAGAGGAGAGGCAACCATGGAAGGCGGCTCGCTCGACGAACGGCCCGAGGAGCAGGAAGGGCTCCCTCGTGGCCGCGAGCATCCACATCAACGCGCGCAGCGGATCGCGGAGATCAAGCGCCAGATCCGGGAAGGCACCTACCGCCCCCCGCTTCTGGCCGTGGCCGACGAACTGCTGAACGGCGGACATCTGAGCTTCGATCACGACGACGAGTGAGATCGAGGCCCAGGCCCTTGTCGTGCGGCCGCCTGACGACGAAAAAGGCCCCGGGGAACATTCCCCCGGGGCCTTTCGTCTTCTTGAAGGAACAGGCCGGAGCTAGAGGTCGAGCTCGGCCTCGATGAGATCCTCGTAGGTCTCGCGACGCCGGATCAGCTTCTCTTCCCGGCCGTCCACCAGCACCTCGGCCGCGCGGCGGCGGGAGTTGTACTGCGAGGACATGGTCATTCCGTAGGCACCGGCCGAGAAGGCCGCGAGGCACTCGCCGGGTTCCACGGCAGGCATTTCGCGGTCGCGGGCCAGGAAGTCCGTGGACTCGCAGATGCCGCCGACCACGTCCACCGTCTCGACGGGACGGCTCTTCTTGTCCACCTCCTCGATGCGGTGGTACGAGCCGTAGAGCGAGGGGCGCACCAGGTCGTTCATGGCCGCGTCCACGATGACGAACTTCTTCACCGGCGTCTGCTTGGTGTAGACGGTGTTGAAGACCAGGATGCCCGCGTTGCCGCAGATCACGCGGCCGGGCTCCAGGACCAGGGTCAGGGGCAGGTCCTTCAGCCGCTCCGTGAGGGCCGCGCCGAAGGCCGAGGGCTGCGGGGGCTCCTCCTCGTCGTAGGTGATGCCGAGGCCGCCGCCCAGGTCGAGGTAGTTCACGTAGATGCCCAGGTCCTTCAGCTTGCCGTAGAAGCCGAGAACCTTGTCCAGGGCCTCGAGGAACGGCTCGAGCGTGGTGAGCTGCGAGCCGATGTGGCAGTCGATGCCAACGGGATCGAGGTTCTTCATGTCCCGGGCCATGATGTAGCCCTGAAGGGCCGTGTCCATGTCCAGGCCGAACTTGTTCTTCTTCATCCCCGTGGAGATGTAAGGGTGGGTCTTGGGGTCCACGTCGGGGTTGATGCGCAGCGAGATGCGCGCCCTGACCCCGAGGCGGCCTGCCGCGGCGTCGATGGCCGCGATCTCGCCCAGGGACTCGGCGTTGAACATCAGGATGCCCGCGCGCAGGGCGTCCTCGATCTCTTCGTCGGTCTTGGCGACCCCGGAGTAGACGATCTTCTCGCCCGGAATTCCGGCCTTGAGCGCGCGGAAGAGCTCGCCGCCCGAGACGATGTCCACGCCCGCGCCCATCTCGCCGAGGAGCTTCAGGATGTGGATGTTGGAGTTGGCCTTGACCGAGTAGCAGACCAGATGGGGCAGGCCGGCAAAGGCCGAATCGAAGGCCTGGAAGTGGCGGCGGAACGTGGCCGCACTGTAGACATAGGTCGGTGTGCCGTGGTGGCGGACGATGTCGGCCACTGGCACCTCTTCGGCAAAGAGGTGGCCATCACGGTACTCGAAATGGTTCATTGCTGCTGCTCCTGCTGGGTGCGGGGGTTGTTGGGCTGTGGGAGAACCGGGCACATCACCGGAGGCATGGCCAGAATACGGTTGTGGCCCACGAGGCGGAAGCGATAGGCCTTTCCTCCGGAAATATCACAATAATTGACCTGGACCTTGTCGCCCGTGATGCGCACGCGCGGGTCGTCCAGTCGGTAGTCCACGCGGAACTGCGGATTGAAGGGACAGGTGTCGCATTCCACGGTCATGTCCTCGATCTCGAGGCTGAGCGAGCCGAGCATGTCCGCGTTGCCGCGTATGATCGCGCTGGCCACGATGCAGTTGCCCAAGACGCCTCCGTCCGCATTCGTGAGGGAGAAGGAGTCCTCTCCGAACTGCGGCTTTGGGGGGCCCTTCTTGCCGCAGCCGCAGAGCGCCAGGGCGAACACGACCGCGAGGCAGAACGCCCGAAGGAGGGCCCGGGAGGAGAGAATGCGGGCGGGCAGGGGGGGACGGTGTCGGGCGATTCTCACTCTTCCTTCTCCAGCGTGGCTTTCCAGTCGTAGATCATCTGCAGCGCCTGCATGGGCGAAAGCGCGTCGGGTCTTATGGCCCTCAGGGCATCCAGCACGGGATGCGGCAAGGGTTCCGCAGGTCCTTGCGGCTCGGCCGGGGCCTGAGGCCGGGGCAGGCCGGGCAGAAGGCTCTGTCCGATGATCGCGCGGTGCTGCTCGCCCACGCCTTCGCGCTTGCGCTCCAGTTCGGACAGGAGTTCCCTGGCGCGCTGCACGACGTTTTGCGGCACTCCGGCAAGTTTTGCAACCTCGACACCGTAGCTTTTGTCCGAGGGACCGGGGACCAGGCGCCGCAGAAAGACGATCTCGCCCTTGTACTCCCGCACCGCGATGGTGAAGTTGCGCAGGCCCTCCACGCGGCCTTCGAGGCTCGTCAGCTCGTGGTAGTGCGTGGCGAAGAGGGTGCGGATGCCGCCCGAGGCGCGTCGCGCCAGTTCCTCGACCACGGCCCAGGCCAGGGCCATGCCGTCGAAGGTACCGGTGCCGCGGCCGATCTCGTCCAGGATGACGAGGCTTCGCCGCGTGGCCTGACGCAGGATGCGCGCGGTTTCCATCATCTCGACCATGAACGTGCTCTGGCCCTGGGCCAGGTTGTCCGAGGCGCCCACGCGCGAGAAGACCCGGTCCACGAGTCCGATCTCGGCCTCGGCCGCGGGCACGAAGGAGCCGATCTGGGCCAGGATGGCGATGATGGCCGCCTGCCTGAGCACCGTGGACTTGCCCGCCATGTTCGGGCCGGTGATGAGCAGCAGGCGCGACTCCTCGTCCATGGACAGGTCGTTGGGCACGAACCCGGCGCTACCCTGCACGGCCTCGACCACCGGGTGGCGGCCGGAGCGGATGCGCAGCCTGAGATCCCTGTGCAGGCTCGGCTGGCGCCATTCGCAGAGCACGGCCGTCTCGGCCAGGGACTGCCAGTAGTCGATGCGCGCGAGGCGTCTGGCCATGTCCATGAAGCGCGGCCGGGCCTGGGCCATGGCCTCGCGCAGCTCGAGAAAGAGCCGGTACTCCAGTTCGCGGCGCTTGCCCGCGGCCTGCAGGATCCTGTCTTCCAGCTCGCCGAGCTCCTGGGTGACGAAACGCTCGGCGTTGGCCAGGGTCTGTCGGCGCACGAAATGGGCGGGCGGCTCCTGGCCCGAGGCGCGCGAAAGCTCGAAATAGTAGCCGAAGACCTTGTTGAAGCCGAGCTTGAGCTTGGGCAGCCCCGAGGACTGCCGCTCCTGCTCCAGCATCTCCTGCAGTTTGGCCTCGCCGTGCTCTGCGAGTTCCAGGAGCTCGTCCAGTTCGGCGTGCCACCCGGACTTGAACAGCCCTCCCTCGGTGATGGTCGGGGGAGGGGAGTCGGCCAGGGTGGTCCTGAGCCGCTCGCACAGGTCCTCCATGGCGTCCCAGTCTTCGGCCGCATGGGCCAGGGCCTCCGGCGGCGTATCGGTCGAGGCGATGAGCTCGTTCAGGACCGTGCCGATCCCGGGCAGCATGGCCAGGGAATTGCGCAGCGCGGCGAAATCCTTCGGCGTGGCCCGGCCGAGCACGATGCGCGTGGAGAGTCGCTCGAGGTCGTAGACCTTGTCCAGCGCGCCGCGCAGGCCCTCGCGCAGTTCCTGGCGCTGCGCGAGCAGGGCCACGGCTGCCTGCGTGCGCTCGATGGGCTTTTGCTCGCGCCAGGGCTGGCGCAGCCGGACCTCCAGGTAGCGGCCGCCCATGGGGGTCATGGTCCGATCGACCACGGAGCGTAGGGTGCCCCGGCCCGTGCGGCCGTCCAGGGTGCGGAAGATCTCGAGGTTGCGCTCGGTGATCTCGTCCAGGATCAGGTAACGGCCCAGGTTCAGGGGCTGGAACTGCCCCAGGTGGCCCATCTCCTGGCGCTGGGTCTGGGCCAGGTAGGCCAGGAGCGCCCCGCAGGCGCGGACCAGATCGGGCTTGTCGCCGAGGTCGAGCGTAGCGAGGTCCACCACGCCCTGGGCCTTGAGCAGCCTGTCGCCCGCGGCGCGCACGTCGAAGAAGAGCTCGGGCACGTAGGTCACCCTCTCGCGCAGTTCGCCGTACTGGTGCGGGACCTTGAAGCCCGGGGGCAGAAGGAGCTCGCGCGGGCCGAGCTTCAGGAGCCACTGCCAGAGCCCCGGCTCGCTCCTGGCCGAAAAGCCGCTCCATTCGCCGGTGGAGACGTCGATGAAGGCCAGGGCCCCCTCGCCGCGCGAGGCGTCGAAGACCAGGGCGGCGAGGTAGTTGTGGATCTTTGCGGAAAGTCCGTTGTCCTCGACCAGGGTGCCGGGCGTGAGCACCCGCGTGACCTCGCGCTTGACCAGTCCCTTGGCCTGCTTGGGATCCTCGACCTGGTCGCAGATGGCCACCTTGTAGCCCTTGTCCAGAAGCAGCGGCAGGTAGTTGTCCACCGCGTGGTGCGGCACGCCGCACATGGGCACGGGGTTCTCCTGGCTCGGGTTGCGGCAGGTGAGCGCGATCTGCAGCTCCCGCGCCGCCACCTCGGCGTCGTCGAAGAACAGCTCGTAGAAGTCGCCCATGCGGAAGAAGAGCAGGGCGCCGGGATGTTCCTCCTTGATGCGGAGGTACTGTTCGAACATGGGCGTGATGCGGCCCGGAGCGGATGCGGCCATTCTTCCGGTCACCTCACTCCGTAAGCCGCATGCGGTAGCCGATGGAATGCCAGCTCTGGCAGCGGGGGCACAGGTAGAAGACGCGCTCGCGCTTGAGCCCGCAGGCGCGGCACATGAACCGCTTCACCTCGCGGGCGCGGGCGACGAAATATTGCAGCTGCTCGGAGAGCATGGGTGAAACCGGCTCCTCGGCCAGGGCGCGCGCCAGCATCTCCAGGCGGGCAGGCCAGAAGTCGGGATTGAGCAGAAGGCTTCGTTCGAACCATATCGCGGCGCCCTCGTGGTCGCCCAGGGCCTGGCGCAAAAGTCCGCCGTAGAATTGCAGGAGCACGTCCGGCGCGTGGGCCTCGAGCGGGGAGAGCAGGCGCCCGGCGAGCGTCGCCCGGGCCTCGGGCGACTCGTGTCCCGGCGTGCCCCGGGAAAGGTAGCCGAGCATCAGTTCCAGGACCAGGAAGCGCAGCTCCGGAGCGACCTCGTGCAGCGCCCGGGCGATGTGCTGCTCCGAGCCTTCCGGAAAGCCCGCCTGCAGGTCCAGGATGACGGTCTCCACCCAGGCCTCGGGCGAGCCAGGATGGACCTCGAGAGCCCTGTCGATGAGGCGCAGCCCCTCCGTCGCCTGCTCCTTGCCGAGCAGCTCGACCGCCTGGCGCACGAGATAGTGAGCCTGGGCAGGGGCGTGGCCGATCTTGCCGTAGAGGTCGGCCGCGGCCTCGAACTCCCCGGCCTCGGCCGCGAGCCGGGCAAGCTCCACCAGGATGGGCGGCTCGTTGCCCGCCAGTTCACGCGCCTTTTCCAGGGCGTTCAGGGCACGGTCGAGAAAACCGGCCCGCTTGTAGTCGCGGCCGAGCTCGTAGAGCACCTTGGCGGTGATGTCGCGCGGGATGTCGTGGCGCTCGATGAGATTGGTGCGGATCTGCACCGCGCGCTCGAGCTCGCCCTGGGCCCGGTAGAGGTTGCCCAGGGCGAGGTAGAGCTCGATGGCGTCGGGATTGTTCTTGACCGCCCGGCTCAGTTCGCCGATGGCCGCCAGGGTGTCGCGGGAGGGCGGGGCGTATCCTTCCATGTCGGAAGGCAGGCCCGCACCCTCGTCATTCGTCTCGCCGAAGAGTTCCTTCAGCCATGACCAGGAGGTCATTCAGCTCCCGTACGCGCGTCCTGTCTAGGAGGCGGAGTCCTCGTCCGTCGTCGTGCCGTAGGTCGAGGAGACCGAATCGGACGAGGCGGAGGAGGTGTTGGAATAGGACGAATAGGAGGGCGTCTCCTGCGCCGCGCGCAGGGAGGCGACCTCGTCCTCGAGCTTCTTGACCTTGGCCGTGGCGGAGCGGAGCATGCCGCTCAGGCGGACCTTCTCGATGAAGAAGTAGAGGATGGCCAGCACCGCGCCCAGCAGGAAGGAGAGCAGCACCACGAGGTAGATGGGCATGGCCACGGAGGTCCAGCGGTAGCCGAGAATCTCGAGCTGCAGCTGGATGGTCTCGGAGAAGATCGGCGTGTTCTGGATGAAGAAGATCATCGAGGCGACGAAGATAAGCGCCAGGATGAGCACCTTGAGGTAGCGCATGGTGACTCCTTTGCCGTTCAGCCGACGAAGAGCGGCCTCAGCCGGGTGTAGGTTGAGCGGAGATGTTCGGGAATGACGCTCGTCTCTCCGAACACGGCCATGAATGAGTTGTCCCCGTTCCAGCGGGGGACGATCTGAAAATGGAGGTGGGCGGCGATGCCCGCCCCGGCTGCCTCGCCGAGGTTGAAACCGGCGTTGATGCCGTGCGGATTGAAGGCCTTCCTGAGGACGCCCACGCAGCGCCGTACGAGCGACATGACCTCGAAGCTTTCGTCCTCGGTCAGGTCCGTGAGGCAGCTCACATGGCGGTAGGGCGCGACCATGAGGTGTCCGTTGTTGTAGGGAAACTTGTTCATGATCACGTAGGCGGATTCTCCGCGATGAAGTACCAGGCGTTCCTCGTCCTCCTCCGTGGTCTCGGGGAGGCAGAAGACGCATGTATCCGGTTTGGGGCCCAGGATGTAATCCAGGCGCCAGGGAGCCCACAGGACCTGCCTGCTCACGTCGTCCTCACTTGAAGTATCTCTTGGCAAGGTCGACCGCCTCGTCCGGGGACGCCGCGGGCACCACTCCCTCGAGGGTGCTGTAGCGGCCGAGCGCGATGACCGTCTTGCCCGTTTTTCTGGCCAGGGCCAACTCCGAAAGCGTTCCCCATCCGCCGTCCACGGCGATGACGACGTCGGCGTTGGCCACCACGAGGAAGTTGCGCATCTGACCGAGCCCCGTGACCAGGGGAAATTCAACGAATTCATTGGCCTGGTCCCGCACGAGACCGGGCAGCAGCCCGAGGGTATGGCCACCGGCCGAACGCGCGCCTTCGCAGGCCGCACGCATGGTCCCTCCGAGCCCGCCGGTGACGAGGCAGAAGCCCTCGATCGCCAGGAGCCTTCCGATCTCCCTGGCGGCAGTCTCGGCCTGCGAAGTCGCCTCGCCGGCCCCGATGACTGCCACGTACCGCTTTCTGGTCATGTTTCCTCCCATCGGCGGCGAGCTTCTTTCATTACACGGCGCAGGCCGCCAGGGCAAGCCTCAGCCCCCTTCGCGTGGTGCAGGCAGCGCATCCGCGGGCCTGTTCGCGGTCAGGATCTCCTCCACCATGCGGCGGGCAAGGGCAAGCTGCTCCTCGCGGCGTTCCGCGCGGCCGTCTATCCTGGCCGCGCGCACGAGGCGCAGGATCCGGCCGTACTCAGGCCCCGGCGGCAGGCCGAGGCGCTGCAGGTCCGCACCGCCGATCTCGATGGACACGTCGCGAAGCCGCGCGAGATAGGCCGAGATGCCCTTGCGCACTTCGTCGCGCGTGCTGCGGGCCATGAGGTAGAGCACTCCCTCGAGCGGCAGGGGCTCCAGGGCGAAGCAGAGCTCGGAGACCGGACCGGAATGCGCGACCCAGAGAGAGATGGCGTGGAAGGCCTGGGCCACCGAGGTGCGCAGGGAAAGGAACTCCCGCTGCTCCCGTTTGGAGAAGCCGAGGCGCTCCGTGAGCGCGTGCGCGGCCCCATCCTCCATCTCCGCGCACAGGCAGAGCAGGTAGATCATCCACGGCTCGGGCGAGGCATCCTCGCGGTAGAGCAGCCGATACCAGTCGAGGACTTCCTCGATCTTCTCGAGCAGGGCGGACTTTTTCGGCGTGAGCTCGAGCCCGGGCTGGAGCTGGCCCAGGAGCTTGAACTCCTCCATGCGCGCAAGGCAGAGCCGGGCGTTCTTCTCGTCGCACAGCAGCTTGAATTCATGGAAGATGCGGCTCCCCGTGAGCTTCTGGAAGAACTGCATCTGGATGGCGCTTCTGATCAACCGCTCCGTCTGGCCGCCGATGCGGAAGCCGAAGCGCTGCTCGAAGCGGATGGCGCGCAGGATGCGCGTCGGGTCCTCGACAAAGGACAGGGAGTGCAGGACGCGCAGGACCTTGTCCTTCAGATCCCGTTGCGCGTCGAAGAAGTCCACGAGGCGGCCGAAGGATTCGGGGTTGAGGCGCACGGCCAAGGCGTTGACAGTGAAGTCGCGGCGGTAGAGGTCCATCTTGATGGACGAGAGCTGCACCGTGGGCAGGGCGGCGGGGTATTCGTAATATTCGAGACGGGCCGTGGCCACGTCGATGCGGCGGCCGTCCTCGAGGATGACCACCGCGGTCTGGAACTTGTCGTGCTGCTTGACCCGGCCGCCGTATTCCTCGGCCAGCCGCCCGGCAAAGGCGATGCCGTCGCCCTCCACCACGAAGTCCACGTCCAGGTTGGGCCGCGTCAGGAGGAGGTCGCGCACGAAGCCGCCGACCACATACACGTCGAAGCCCATTTCTTCCGCGATTTCACCGGCCCTGTGCAGAATCTCAAGTACTTCTTTAGGAAGTCGCTCGTTGAGCAGCGTCTTCACGCTGCGCTCACGCTTGCGGTCCGGCTGCAGGCTCTCGGGAATGCGCGCGGGCTCCTCGATGAGGATGTGGATGAGGTCCGTGCGCGTGAGCACGCCGACGACCTGCGTGCCCTCGACCACGGGCACGAGGCGCTGCCGCTGGCCGAGAATGATCTCCATGGCCCGGTAGAGGTCTGTCTCCGGCGTCACGGAGGCGATCTCGCGGCCCATGTATTCCTTGACCTGCACCTTGCCAAGGCCGTGGCTCACGGCCTTGTCCGCCAGCTCGTGCTCGATGAGGCCGACCAGGGCGCCGGTCTCGTCCACCACGGGCACGGCCTTCAGCCCATAGCGCGCCATGACGTCCGCGGCCTTGGCGAGCAGGGTGTCGCGGCGCACGACCACGGGCGGCTTGGACATGAACTTGCTGACCCGAAGCTCGGGGTTGATCTCGGAATAGAGCAGGGCGAAGAGCTCGTCGCGCACCTGGGTCATGGTGCGGTCCTTGATGGAGGCCGAGGCGGCATAGGCATGCCCCCCGCCGCCCAGAGACTCGCAGATGCGGCCCACGTCCACCTCGGCGGTGCGCGAACGCGCCACCAAGGTGATGCGGTCGTGCATCCTGCCCAGGGCGAAGAGCACGCGGATGCTCTCCATCTCCATCATCTTGTGCACGAGCACGGCGAAATCGCCGACGTACTGCTCCATGGAGGCCTGGGTGATGACCACCTTGATGCCGTTGATGTCCAGGATCTCGGCCGAGCTGAGGAGCATGTTCAGCACGGCCACCTGGTCGGCCGTGAGGTCGCGCGAGAGCAAATCCGAGACGACGTTCAGCTCGAGTCCCTGCTCGAGGAGCCAGGCCACGGCGCGCATGTCGTGGGGCGTGGTCGAGGGGAAGGTGAAGTTGCCCGTGTCCTCGTAAGTGCCGAGCGCGATGACCGTGGCCTCCTCGGGGCCGAGCGCGATGCCGCGCTCCATGATCTCGTGCGTCAGGATGGCCGCGCACGAGCCCCATTCCTTGTAGACCTCGAGCGACGCGGCGAGATCGTCAGGCGCGTCCGGATGGTGGTCGTAGAGGTGTACCTCGAGGCCCGGCAGATCCAGGAACTGGGCCACATGCGGCAGGCGCGAGCGCTGGCGCGTGTCCACGACCACCAGGCGCCTGACGGCGGACGGGTCCAGATCCTTGGCGGCCACGAAATTGAAGAGGTACATGGCGCTCTGGATGTAGAAATTGCGCAGGTTCTTCTCCTGCGAGCCGGGAAAGACCAGGGCGGCGCCGGGATAGAGCTTGGCCGCGGCGATCATCGACGCCAGGCAGTCGAAATCAGCGCCGGTGTGGCCCGTGATGATGGTCTCGGCCTGGATGCGGGAGGAGCGGGGCGCAGGGGAGGGGTGTCTCGTGTCGGCCATGATCCGAAGTCTAGGGGATTTTTCCGGCCTTTTCAAAAGGATTCGCGGATTCAGGGGCAAGGCCGCGTCCTTCCGCCGGGGTCATCCCCGGGGGTGGAAGCGCTCGTGCACGGCCCTGAGCCTGCCGGACTGGATGTGAGTGTAGATCTCCGTGGCGCTAATGTCCGCGTGGCCCAGGAGCATCTGCACGGTGCGCAGGTCCGCGCCGCCCTCCAGGAGGTGCGTGGCGAAGCTGTGGCGCAGGGTGTGAGGCGAAATCTCGCGCCGGATTCCGGCCTCGGCCGCGTAGCGCTTGATGATCTTCCAGACGCCCTGGCGGGTGAGCTTCTTTCCGGAGCGGTTGAGGAAGACCTCGGCGTCCTTGGGGCCGAAGAGGCCGCGCCAGGAGGCGATGTAGCCGCCCAGGAACTCCTGGGCCGTGGCGTGGATGGGGACCAGACGCTCCTTGCCGCCCTTGCCCCAGATGCGCAGGAGGCCGGTCTGGGCGTCGTAGTCCAGGGGCTTGAGCCCGATAAGCTCCGAGACGCGGAGCCCGGCGGCGTAGAGAAGTTCCAGCATGGTTCTGTCGCGAAAACCGAGCTTGTCCGTCAACGAGGGCAGGGCGAGCATGCGCTCCACCTCCTCGCGCGTCAGGAACTCGGGAAGCTGGCGGGGAAGCTTGGGGTTCTCCAGGAGCTCGGCGGGGTTTTCGGGCAGGAGCCCGTCGTCCGTGGCCCAGGCGAAGAAGCCGCGCAGGGCCGAAAGATGCCGGGAGATGGTGCGGCTCTTGAGGTCGCGCGCCCGAAGGGACACGAGATAGAGGAAAAGGGTCTCGCGCGTGACCTTGTCCAGGTCCACGCCGCCTGCGGCGAGGAAGACCAGGAAGTCCGTCATGTCGGCCGAATAGGCGGAGAGGCTGTTCTCGGCCAGACCCTTTTCCACGGTCAGGCGCTGCAGATAGGCATCGACCCATGGGTGATGGGGCAGGGCGGAAGGGGCGTGTCCGTTTCGTCTTTCGTCGTTCATGCCGGGCGCTCAGCGGGGACCTTTAGCGCCGAGCTTCCCGGCGCGCAAGCAAAATGCTTCCCGCGCGCGCAAATCCGGTGTTTGACAGAGCGCGGCTCGGCAATTTACATCGGCCATTCCATCACGCGCACGCTAAAGGAGATTTTTTCTATGTCCGACTTCCCGTTCGCCGACAGGCTTTCCACCCTGCCGCCCTACCTTTTCGCCGCCATCGACAAGGCCAAGGCCGCGGTCAAGGCGCGGGGCGTGGATATCATCAGCCTGGGCATCGGCGACCCTGACCTGCCCACCCCGGACTTCATCATCGAGGCGCTGCACGAAGCCGCCAAGAAGCCGGTCAACCACCAGTATCCGTCCTACATCGGCATGCTCGAGTTCCGCCAGGCCGTTGCCGACTGGTACAAGGAACGTTTCACGGTGGGCCTCGACCCCGAGAGCGAGATCGTGACGCTCATCGGCTCCAAGGAAGGCATCGCGCACTTCCCCCTGGCCTTCATCAACCCGGGCGACATGGCCCTGGTCTGCACGCCGAACTACCCGGTCTACAACGTGGCCACCAACTTCGCCGGCGGCGAGGTCGAGTACGTTCCGCTCGTGGACGGGAACGACTTCCTGCCCGACCTGGACGCCATCTCCGAGGAATCTTGGAAACGGGCCAAGATGATCTTCATCAACTATCCCAACAACCCGACCGCGGCCACGGCGGGCCCCGAGTTCTACGCGAAGCTCATCGCCAAGGCCCGCGAGTCCGACACCATCGTCCTGCACGACGCGGCCTACACCGAGATCTACTACGACGCGGCTGACAAGCCCGCCTCGATCCTCGAGTTCGAGGGCGGCAAGGACGTGGCCATCGAGTTCCACTCTCTGTCCAAGACCTACAACATGACCGGATGGCGCATCGGCATGGCCGTGGGCAACCCCTCGCTGGTCAAGGGGCTGGGCAAGATCAAGGAGAACTGCGACTCCGGCGCCTTCCAGGCCGTGCAGGAGGCGGGCGTGGCCGCGCTGAAGAAGGGCGAGCCCTTCGCCGAGCAGTTCCGCGCCATCTACAAGGACCGCCGCGACACGGTCATCGCCGCCCTGCAGAAGATCGGCATCGAGTGCCGCGTGCCCAAGGCCTCCTTCTACATCTGGGCCAAGGTGCCGCACGGATTCAGCTCCACGGACTTCTGCACCAACGTGCTGGAGAAGACCGGCGTGGTCATCACGCCGGGCAACGGTTTCGGAAAGCCGGGCGAGGGCTATTTCCGCATCTCGCTGACCGTGCCCAGCGATCGGCTCGAGGAGGCGGTATCGCGCATCTCCAAGCTGTAGACGTCTTCCTAGGCCTGGGCTCCAACCTGGGCGGCAGCGAGGCCGTGCTCAAGCGCGCGATCGGCAGGATCGGAGAGATCCCCGGCGTGCGCGCGAGCGCGGTTTCGCACATCTACCTGACCGAGCCGCAGGACCTGAAAGAGCAGCCCTGGTTCGCCAACTGCGTCATGCGGCTCGCCTGCAGGGCCGAGGTCTCGCCGTACGGCCTGCTGGACGAGCTCGAGTCCATCGAGACGGAGTTCGGGCGCACCCGCGAGGTCCGCTTCGGGCCGCGCAGCCTGGACATCGACATCCTTCTCTTCGGTGACAGGACAAGCGGGGAGGGGAGGCTTATCCTTCCGCATCCCCGCATGCGAGAGAGGGCCTTCGTCCTCCTGCCGCTGGCGGAACTGGCGCCCGCCTTGCGCCTGCCCTGGGGCGAAACGCCCGCAGAGGCCCTCTCCCGGCTCGACTATCGTTGTGAAGGGTTGCGCATCTGGCAAACAGACTAATTGTCTTTCTCCTCGGATATCTGTAATGATGGAAAAGTAAGCGGAGGTATCACGGTGATCAAGCTTCTTCTCTTCGTTGCGTGCGGCTATGTCCTCTACCGCCTGTTCATGGGGGACAAGAAAAAGAAGGAAATGACGCAGAAGAAGAACGTCGAGAAAATGGTTGCCACCGGCCAGATGGTCAAGGACCCGGTCTGTGGCACCTACGTTCCTCAGGATAGCGACATCCGCGTGCGTGACGGCGAGAAAATCCATAATTTCTGCAGCTATGAATGTCGTGATACCTTCCTCAAGCAGCTGGAGGCATCCCGCCCCAAGGAGAACCAGAAAAACATCGAGGAGTAGGGAGGCGACATGAAATTTTTCATCGACACCGCCAACCTGGACGAGATTCGCCAGGCCAAGGACTTCGGCCTGATCGACGGCGTGACCACCAACCCCACGCTGCTCTCGCGCGAGCAGAAGGACTGGCGCAAGCAGATGCAGCTGGTCTGCCAGGAGGTGGACGGCCCGGTTTCGCTCGAGGTCATCGGCACCACGGCCGACGAAATGCTCAAGGAGGCCAAGGAGCTCGTCAAGTACGGGCCCAACGTGGTGGTCAAGATCCCCATGCTCATGGAAGGCATGAAGGCCGTGCGCAAGCTTTCCGAGATGGGCATCAAGACCAACGTCACGGTCTGCTTCTCCCCGGTCCAGGCCCTGCTGGCGGCCAAGGCGGGAGCGGCCTACATCAGCCCCTTCATCGGCCGTCTGGACCACCTCGCGCAGCGCGGCATGGATCTGGTCGAGGAGATCGTGACCATCTACCGCAACTACGATTTCCAGACCGAAGTCCTCGTCGCCTCCATCCGCCATCCGCTGCACGTGGCCGAGGCGGCCCTGATCGGTGCGGACGTGGCCACCATTCCCTACAAGGTGCTCTTCGAGCTCGCCAAGCACCCCATGACCGACCTCGGGATCGAAAGCTTCCTGAGCGACTGGAAGAAAAGCTTCGGCGAATAGTCTTCTTCGCCTCACAGGACAGCCCGGAGACGGGCGCCGAAAAAAGCCGGGATTTCCCCGGCTTTTTTTGTGCCTGCAAACAGGCTGCTGAAGTCCCAGGGAAGAAATCGTCGATGAGGGGACGAGGGGACCTCCGGATCATGTCGAGCCAGGCTTGAGAGTCTTTGGAGATGATCAGGGCGGATAGGAAGAGGGATTTCCTCAATCCCGGGCACGTTCGACGCTGAGAAGCGTTGAAGGGACCTGTGGGAGGCTTGTGGACCCAGGAGGCGGGGCCGGGCTTCCAAGCTGCGTCGGGGCATGCATTTCCGGGCAGCTTCGACATGAAGACCGAAGTCTGTTTCCGTGCCACGTGAACGAAATCGCGCCTTGATTTTCCCAGTGCCGTCCGGCTGACGTTCGGCTGCTGACCTTCGGCTTCGGATCAAAACCAGGTTCCCGATCCGAGGCAGCAGTCGAGGCTTCAATATGACATCATAGCATCATCATTTCGTATTACATGACATGTCTTTTCCGTTCTTCTAATGTTTACGTCCGTCATTTCGGTATCCTGTACGATGCCCCTTTATTGTCCCATAATGTAAATTATGTTAACTTTATAAAATATGGGGCTCACCCACCCAGGAAAACCTTCACCGAAATCTTTCGAGAAACTCCATGCCGGCCGATCCAAACCATGGGACGAGGCACCAGAAACGAGCCTCACGAATGCCCTCCGGTCATGGTCCTTGGATGAGACAATGAAGTCTTTCCCGGCGCGCGGATCGGAACCGGTCTCGCTGGTCCCGGAAGTCGGTCCGCACGAGACATGGCCCATACCCATTCCACTTCCGAACTCATCCCAACTCGGCCAGCGAGATTCTCTCTCAAGCGTCACCCGGTGGATTCCCCATGAAGGCCCCCAGGAAAAGGGCGCAACAGGCAGCTTCACGCGTCTTGCCACAAAGGGGGCTCACTGCTAGAAAATCGCAGTTTTCCCGTCATCACCCAGGGAGTTCCGCATCCATGGCCAATCTGTCGCGTCGAATAGTCCCTCTCGTCCTTGCCGCCGCTCTCGCATGTCCCTCGCTCTCGTCCGCAGCCACGCCAACTGCCAAGGGCGGGGATTTCGCCACCTGGCTCGAGCAGCACGGCGCCTATGACGCCCTCGACATCGAGCTCTCCGAGAAGCCCCAGACGCCTGAGGTCATTCTCGAGCGCGCCCGGCTGCTGCTCAAGCTTTCCCGCTCGGAAGCGGCGCTCGGCCTTCTCAAGGGCGCAGCAGGCTTCTCCTCTCCGTCTCTCGAGCACGAGCGCCTCTGGCTTCTCGGCCAGGCCGCCCGCCAGTCCGGCAGACTCCCGGAAGCCCTTGCGGCATGGCTCACGGCCATCGGTCCGGCCCCCACCCGGGACGACACCGCCCGCCTGCGCGAACAGCCCGGGTTTCCCGAGGCGTACGAGGACGTCTGCCGCATCTGGCTGTGGGAAAAGGAGCAGACGGCCGATCCCGACATCGCCGCGGCATCGTCCGCGCGGATCAAGGCTGCCCTCGATGTCGGACGAGCCACCTGGCCCGCAGATCTCTTCTGGCTCGAGGCGGACCAGGTCACGCGGCTGAAGTCCGGGAGCGCCCTGACGGATGCCCAGGCAAGCCACGGCCTGCGGGTCACCGACCAGGACCGCGAAACCCTCGTGCGCACACTGGCCCACGCAGCTCTTGGCGACTGGCGCGGCGCGCGGCTCGAACTTGACGGACTCTCCCAATCGTTATTCAAGGATTACTGGAACATTTTCCTCGGCAGCCTGCAGTCCGGCGTCGGAGTTCCCGACCTCTCGGCCTTCCGCAGCGCCGGGATGCTCAAGGCGGCTGCATTCTGGGACGGCATCGCCACGGCATCAGGATCTCTCGACGCAGCTTTCTGGAAGATTCACGCCCCAAGCCTGCGCGACTGGAACAGTGTGCGTACGCGCCTCGACCTGGCGACCCCGGCGCAGGCGAAGGAGATTCTGGACAAGGAGCTCGGCTCGAGCCAGGTGGACCCGCTCACTGCCGAACGGCTGCAGCAGTTCGGCCTCGCCTTCGCCCTGCTCGGCCAGGAGACCGCGCGTGTCTCCGCGCTCGCCAAGGAGCTCGCCCCTTCGCGCCTGCCCCTGTCCCTCAAGCTTGCCTTGAGCATTTCCCGGCGCGAATCTCCGCGCGGCTTTTTCAAGGACGACGACACGGCGGGCTTCGGACTGCTGCGCCATCTGACGGAAGCGGCCGGTTTCGCGGCCTATGGCGACACGGGCATCCCCTTCTGGACCGAACTGACGCCCGCCGGATGTCTGGACGCCTCGGCGCGGCATCCATTCGACCAATGCCTGCTTCTGGCCGCGCTCACGGACTCCTGGGACGGCTCCCCCTCCCCTGCCCTGGCCCGCCGCCTCGGACTGCTCTTTCCCGGCAGCCGGGCAGGAGCCGCCGCCCTGGTGAGCCTGGCCGCGGACGCGGGCAAGGCCGGGGAGATATCAACCTCGGCCGCCTACCTCGGCCGCGTGAACCCGGCCCTTCTCTCGGGCAAGGCCCGCGTGGACTGGCTGCAGGCCAAGGGAGCGCTCGAGATAGAGCTCGGCCGGGACGATCAGGCCCTGGCGACCTACACGGAGCTCTACACCACGGACCGCTCGCGCCTGAGCGCGCCGCAGCGCATCAAGCTCGCCCTGCTGGCCGAAGCCAGAAACAAGCTCGATTTCTCGCGCGTCGTGCTCGAGGATCTGTGGAAGGACAAGAATTCGCTGACCACCGCGGAGCAGGCCGAGACGCTCTTCTGGCTTGCCGAGGTCGCGGATGGTCAGGGCCGCACGGACGAGGCCCTGCACGACTATCTGCAGGTCGCCTGGAGCTATCCGCAGGAGAACATCTGGGAGCTGACCGCGCTCTACCGGGCGGCCCAGATCTACGAACGCACGGATCGCCTGGACTTGGCCAGGGAGCTGCTCGGGATGGTGATCAAGAACTCCGACCGCAAGAGCCAGCGCGACCAGGCCGAACAGCTCCTGCAGCAGATAGACGCCAGGAGCAAGGCGGAGAAGGCACGGCCCGCGCCCGGGAGCACGGGAGCCGCGGGAACCGGCTGGACCTATCCTTTCTAGGGAATACGTCACCTCGCCGCGCGCAGGCGGCGGGCAAGGCGCGCTTAGGCCCGGGGCTGGCCGTCCTCTTCCGGGGGGCGGGTCTTCCAGCGCTTGTGCATCCAGAACCACTGCTCGGGATAACGGCGCACGTAGGTCTCCACGGCGCGGGTGTAGAACTCGGCCGTGGCCTGGACCTTCTCGTCGCGCTCGCCCTCGAGTGACGCCGTGTCCAGCGGCTCGTCGAAATGCTGGACGTAGCGCCCGTCTTCCGCCCTGACCAGGAAGCCCGGCACCACCAGGGCCCGGGCGCGCACGGCCAGGAGCGCCGGCCCGAGGTTCACGGCGGCCGTCTGCCCGAGGAACGGCAGGAAGACGGCCTCGTCTCGGGTGCAGTTGTGGTCCACGAGGAAGGCGGCCATGCCGCCCTTGCGCAGAATGCGCAGGACGGGCATCACGGCCTGGCGGTGCGGCACCACGTCCACCATGGGCCTGGTGCGCAGGCGCATCATGACCTCGTGCAGGGCCTGATCCTTGGGCCGCCTGACCACGACGATCTTGCGCTTGCCCTCGAAGGCGCCGAGCGAGCCGGTCTGCAGTTCCCAGGCGCCGAGGTGTCCGGTGGCGAAGATGACCGGGCGCTTCGTCTCGGCCAGGAAACGTACCCGCTCCGGATCGGCGAAGGTCACCCCCTCGGCCAGGAACCGCGGGTCCATGCGCTGCGTGACCATGATCTCCACGAAGGACCGGGCATTGTGCCGGAAGCTCTCCTTGGCGAGCCGCCCGGCTTCGGGTTTCGAGATGCCCAAATGGCGGACCATGGCTTCCACGGCCAGCTTGCGCCTGCCCGGCAGCGCCTGCCAGAGCAGCCCACCGAGCGCGTTGCCGAGCCGTGCGGTCTGTTCAAAGTTCATCCTCCGTCCGGCGGAGGTCAGGATTTCGTAGAGCAGTTCGCGCATGGAGAAAGATGTCCTCGCCTAGAAGCGGGTGGCCGAATAGAGACGCGCGAGCACGGCGCGACTGTAGATGTGGACCCGTGAGGCGAACCAGCCGAGCCCCTTGCGCCTGCGGACCTCGAGGCGCGGCAGGCGCGATGCGTCCGTGCCGGAACAAAGCGGCCCGCGCTCCAGGGTGAAGAGCAGGTCGAAACCAGCTGCCCGGGCCGCATCCACGCCGTCGGCCGACCATCTGCCCCAGGGCCAGGCAAGGGAGGCCACCTCTCTATCAAGCTTCGATTCCAGGATTCGTTTGCTTGTTGCGAGATTTTCTTCAAGTCTCGCTTTAAATTCTTCCGCGGTCTCGGCCCTGCCCTGCTCCGCGAGCCAGAGCGGACCGGCAGTGTCCGGAGCGAGCCGAGGAGCTTCTGCCTTGCCTCTCCAGGGGGCGTAGGCCCAGTGGTCGGGCACCGGCCCTGGACTGGGCGCGGAAACGGGAAACATCAGATGGTGCAGGGAGTGGGACCCCGCCTCCAGCACCCCTTCGTCCACAAGCCCGCGCAGTTCGCTCCAGGAGAGCCAGGCGCGGCGCTCCCCGCGCTGCACAAAGGCCTCGTGCGCCCTGTCCGCGATGATGGGGGCGTCCTCGCCCTCCTCGTCCTCCGGCCGCACCCTGTCGGGCACCACGAAGGAGACCGCGCTGAAGCCGTGGCGGCGCAGCACCGGGGCGATGCGGGTCAAGAGATCCCTGAAGCCGTCGTCGAAGGTCAGCAGCACGCGGGGACCGTCGAGCGCCGTCGCGCCTTTCCCACCATCCACAACCGACCGCAACTCCTCGAGGCGCAGAGTCCTGACCCCGCGATCGGCCAGCCAGGCCATCTGGGCCGCGAACATCTCTTCGGAGACGCCGTTGCCGCCGATGTTGTGGTAGCAGAGGACAGGCACCGAGGAGCGGCCGGGTGCGGGCCTAGCCGAGGGACTCAATGCTCTGCTCCACGCGCGCGAGTTCCGCGGGCATGTTCTGCGGCTTGAGCGGCTCCGGCCCGAGGGAGAAAGCGGGGCCGAACACCAGGCGCACGCGGCTGAAGGGCAAGGGCAGTTGGAAACGGTCCCAGGCCTTGGCGAAGACGTGGGGACGGGCGTAGTGCGCGCGGATGGGCAGGAGCAGGGCGTTCTCCTTGGCCGCGAGGTAGATGGCGCCCTCCTTGGCCTTGTGGCGGGGTCCCTTGGGGCCGTCCACGGTGACCACGATGTCCCTGCCCTCCTCGCGCATGAAGCGGCGCGCCTCGCGCAGGGCCTGGAGCCCGCCGCGGCGGCTCGAGCCGCGCGCCGTGCAGATGGACAGGCCGTTCAGGATCTGGGCCAGAAACTCCCCGTCCTTGCTCTGGCTGACCACGGTGGTCAGGTGCAGCTTCTTGCCGTAACCGTAATAGGGCACGGCGAAGAGTTCATCGTGCCAGAGCACAAAAACGACGCGCCGCCCCTGGTCGAGCTGGGCGCGCACGCCGTCATAGCCCTCGACGGTGTAGCGAAGGGTCCAGCACCAGAGCTTGTAGACCGCCGTAAGGATACGGCCGATCTTGACGGGATCCAGGCGCAGCGCCACCGTGACGGTCCCTGCCTATCCCAGCGCGGCCTGTTCGGCCGTGCCGCAGGCCTGCTCGCTGTTGCCGCTGCCCAGGGGCTCCATGAACTGCATCTGGTAGAGGCGTGCATAGAGCGCGCAGCTTTCCAGAAGCTCGGCATGCCTCCCTTCGGCGATGACCTTGCCCTTCTCCATGACCATGATGCGGTCGGCGTTCAGCACCGTGGACAGCCTGTGCGCAATGACGATGCTCGTGCGGTTGCGCATGAGGTTCTCCAGGGCGTGCTGGACGATGCGCTCGGACTCCGTGTCGAGCGCGCTGGTGGCCTCGTCCAGGATGAGCAGCGGCGGGTTCTTCAGCAGCGCCCGGGCGATGGTCAGCCGCTGCTTCTGGCCGCCCGAGAGCTTGACCCCGCGCTCGCCGATGACCGTGTCGTAACCCCTGGGCAGGCCCAGGATGAAGTCGTGGGCGAACGCGGCCCGGGCCGCCTCCTCCACCGACTCCTGCGTGTAGCTGGCCCTGCCGTAGGCGATGTTCTCGCTCACGGAGCAGTTGAACAGGAAGGTGTCCTGCGAGACCATGCCCACGCCCAGGCGCAGCGAATCCAGGGTGTAGTCCGCCACGTCGTGGCCGTTGAGCACGATACGGCCGGACTGCGGAAGGTAGAAGCGGGGAATGAGGTTGACCAGGGTGGTCTTGCCGGACCCGGACGGGCCGACCACGGCCACGGTCTCCCCTGCCCTCACGGCGAAGGAGACCCCGCTCAGCGCGGGGGAGCACCCGGGATAGCTGAAGGTCACGTCCTCGAAGCGCAGTTCCTCGAGCGGCGGCGTGAACTCCGCACTCCCCTCCTCCTCGACGACGACCTCTTCGGAATCCAGGATCTCGAAGACGCGCTCGGCACCAGCCAGGGCGCGCTGGATGTCCTTGTTGGAGTCGTTCATCTTCTTGATGGGATCATAGAGCATGAGGAGCCCGGCGCAGAATGAGAAGAAGGTGCCCGGCGTGGACTCGCCGTGGATGACCTGCATGCCGCCGTAGAAGATGACCAGCCCCGTGCCGATGGCGCCCACGAGCTCCATGACCGGCGAGGAGAGTTCGTTGTAGACGAGTTCGCGCTTGAAGATGCGGATGAGGCGGTTGTTCTCCTCCTCGAAGCGGCCCTTCTCCTTCTCCTCGTTGGCGAAGGCCTTGACCACGCGGATGCCGCTGAAGGACTCCTGGAGGAAGACCGAGATGTCGGCCAGCTTGACCTGGTTCTTGCGGCCGAGCTTGCGCAGCTTGCGGCCGAAGTAGGCGAAGGGAAACAGGGCCAGGGGCAGCACGAGCACGGCCCAGAAGGCCAGGTAGGCGTTCTGGTAGAAGACCACGCCGATCAGGAAGAGGACGGTCAGCACCTGGCGGATGACCATGACCACGGCGGGCAGGCTGCTGCGGATGGACATGACGTCGTAGATGATGCGCGACATGAGCATGCCGACCTGGTTGTCCTCGAAGAAGCGCAGCGGGAGTCGGACCATCTTGGCGAAGAGGTCGCGCCTGATCTGTTCCAGAACCTGCAGGCCGCAGGCCTGCATGATGTAGTTCTGCAGGAAGCGGCCTATTCCCTTGAGCGCGATGACCAGGACGAACAGGGGCGGCAGGAAATAGAGCGAGCGGACATCCTTGTTGATGAAGATGTCGTCCAGGGCGGGCTTGACCAGATAGGCCGACGCGCCCGTGGCTGCGGCCACCACGGCCATGCTCAGGAAGGAGAAGATGATGCGGCCCGTGTAGGGGCGGAAGTAGCCGAGGCAGCGCTTGAGGAGCGGCAGGCTACGAACTTTCTTTTCTTCCACGTCGAAGCGAATCCTTATGGGTGAACGTGAAGGCGGTGAATCCTGGATCGGGCGATCGGCGGCCCGGACAGGGGCGGAAATACAGTGCTTCCACTCCCATGGCAAGTCCGGGAGTTCCGGCCGGAACCGATGGAAGCTTGGCAACCCGATCGATTTTATCTATTTGACCCCTCGCTGGGGCCTGTGCTTTCCCTGCAAGGATACACTTTCCCCAGACCCAGGAGGACCACTATGCCTGATTTCGAACTGGACTGCCAGGGGCTTCCCTGCCCGCAGCCCGTTCTGCGCTGCAAGCGCCTGATCGACGAAAACGCGCCCGCGCTGCTCAAGGTGACCGTGGACAACGAGCCGGCCAAGGAAAACGTGAGCCGTTTCCTGTCCACGCAGGGATACGCGGTGGACGTCGCGGCCTCCGGTGCGGCCTGGGTGCTCACCGGCACGCGCGGCGAGGGCGCCGGAGCGCCCTGCGGATGCGAGGTCATGAGCGATGCCGAACTCAAGGCCGTGGGCAGGAAGACCGTCTGCTTCATCACCTCGGCCACCGTGGGATCGGGCGACGACACCCTGGGCGGCAAGCTCATGGTCAACTTCCTGGCCACCCTGCCCGAGCTCGGCGAGGACCTGTGGCGCATCGTGTTGGTCAACGGCGGCGTCAAGCTCGCCTGCCACGGATCGCCCTGCCTCGAGAAGCTCCAGGCCCTGGCCGGACAGGGCGTCTCCATCCTGGTCTGCGGCACCTGCCTGGACTTCTTCGGCCTCCTGGACAAGAAGGCCGTGGGCGACACGACCAACATGCTCGACGTGGTCACCAGCCTGCAGGCCGCCGACAAGGTCATCAAGATCTAACGCACCGACGCCAGTGAAAGAGACATGGTGAAAAGGCCTTCCAAACCTTCCTCGCGCGACACGACCCCGGCATCCGCTCACGCGTCTGGCCACGCGTCTGGCCATACATCCGGCCATGCATCTGGACAGCCCTCGGCTCCGGCATCGGGCCTGCGTCTGAACAAGGCGCTGGCCCAGGCCGGAGTCTGCTCCCGCCGTGCGGCGGACGAACTCATCTTCGCGGGTCGGGTGAGCGTGAACGGCGAGACCGTTCTCGAGCCCGGCCGCCGCGTGGAGCCCGGCCGCGACGCCATCGCGTTCGACGGCCGCCTGGTGGACGCGGCGCCCGAGGCCCACGCCTACCTCCTGCTGCACAAGCCCGTGGGCACCGTCACCACCGTCTCCGATCCCGAAGGCCGCCCCACGGTCATGGAGCTCGTGCCCGACGCCCTTCGCGGCCGCCGCCTGGTGCCCGTGGGCAGGCTGGACGTGATGTCCGAGGGTCTTCTGCTGCTCACGGACGACGGCGAGCTGGTCAACCGCATGACTCACCCACGCCACCACGTGGCCAAGACCTATGTCGTGAAGGTGCGCGGCGCGGTCGAGGACAAGGCGCTGGACGTCATGCGGCGCGGCATGCGCCTGGCCGAGGGCGAGAAGCTCGCGCCGGTCGGGGCGCGCGTCCTGCGGAGCGAGGCCGGGGGAACGGAGATCGAGCTTGTCCTGCACCAGGGCGTGAACCGCCAGATCCGGCGCATGTGCCGGGATCTCGGGCTCACCGTGCAGTGGCTTCGCCGCACGTCGGTCGGGCCGCTCGCCCTGGGAAGACTCGCCAAGGGAGCGGCCCGGGAACTGACCGCGCGTGAGGTTGCCGCCCTTCGCAGGGCCGCCGGTTTTACTGACTGACCGTGTTGTCCTGGACAGTCACGCCCTTGGGCGGCGTGAACTCGAACAGGCTGTCCGAAAGCCCCGGATTGATGCGGATGTTGTCCAGGCCGAGCTTGTTGGCGTTGCCGTAGAAGTCCACTATCAGCACGCTGCGCAGCATGTGCGACTGCGGATCGACCCACAGGAAGGCCTGCACGAGGTTCGGCTCGGGCTTCTTGGGGGTCAGCGCGAGCTTGATGAGCCCCGCCTCGGTGCCCTGCTCCTCAACCACGAAATCCTCGTCAAGATTGGCCTGCCCGGAGATGAAGCGGATCATGGTCTTCGAGCTGAAGACCGCATTGAGAGGGCTCTTCGAGGCGGTTTTCTCGGAAGGAACGTAGTTCCAGACCACTTTCTTGCCCACGAGCAGCAGCTCCTTCTCGGGCGTGTCGGTCTCCCAGCGCACAAGATTCGGCTTCTTGTAGGAGATGGTGCCCTCGCGCTCCTCCACCTGTCCGGTGGCCGCGCTCTTGAGCATCTGCTTGAAGTCCGCGGTGAAGCCCTTGAGGGATTCGTACTGCTTCTGGATGTCGGCGGTTATGGCCGACGCCGAAGCCGCCCCGGCCGGAGCCGCCATGGCCAGCAAAAGGCAGCACGCGAGTGCGAAGCGCATTATTTTCATTACCTTTCTCTCTTTTTTGGTGGACAAGAACTTGCGGAAGAGTTCATGCTATCGTTCACCGAAAAAAAAGCAAGAGGGAGCGCGATGGAGAAGACGGCCCTGACCAACCTGGAACGCCGGACCATCGAAGCGAACATCATTTCCACCGTCTTCGAGGAATTGTGCGGCCGCATGGAGCGGACCGAAGCGCTGTCAGTGATCTGCGACGCGACGCGGCGCGCGGCCTGGGACTTCGGCGCGGCCTTCGCCCGGGAGGCGCAGAACGGGCCTTCCCTGCCCCACTTCGCGACCGTTCTCGATTTCTGGCAGGCAGGCGACGCGCTGCGCATCTCGAACGTCAGGCTCGATCCCTCCGCCCTCACCTTCACGGTCACGCATTGCGCCTACGTGGAACGCTACCGCGAGATGGGGCTGGCCGACGACCTCATCTACTGCATCTCCTGCGCGCGGGACAGCGCATTCGCCCAGGCCTACTCGCCGCGGCTCTCGCTGCAGCGCCCCCAGGTCATAAGCCAGGGGGCTCCGTCCTGCCTCTTCACCTTCTCCTGGCGGGCCTAGGGACCGAACGACTCGTCGGCGCCATCCGCAACTATTCCCTGCCGCGGATGACCTGACGGGGCTTCGCGCCTTCCTGGGGGCCGAGCATGCCGTCGAGTTCCATCTGCTCGATGAAGCGGGCCGCGCGGTTGAAACCGATGCGGAAGCGGCGCTGCAGGAGCGAGATGGAGGCCTTGCCCTGCGTGGTCACGAACTCCACGGCCTCGCGGTACATGGGATCGCTGTCCATGGCTCCGGGCTCGCCCTCGGCGGCCTCGCCGGACTGCTCCTGCTGCCACTGCTCGAAATCCACGGCGAATTCCTGCGGGCACTGGGCCTTCCAGTGATCCACCACGTGGCCGATCTCGTCCTCGTCCACGAAGGCGCCGTGCACGCGCATGACCTTGCCGCCGCTCGGCTTGTAGAGGCTGTCGCCGCGGCCCAGCAGCTTCTCGGAGCCGACCATGTCGAGGATGGTGCGCGAATCGTGCTTGCTCGAAACCTGAAACGAGAGGCGTGAGGGGAAGTTGGCCTTGATGAGGCCGGTGACCACGTCGACGCTCGGGCGCTGCGTGGCCAGGATGAGGTGGATGCCCGCGGCGCGGGCGAGCTGGGCGAGGCGGACGATGCTCATCTCCGCCTCCTTGCCCGCGGTCATCATCAGGTCGGCCAGCTCGTCGATGATGATGACCATGTAGGGCATGGGCGTAAGCTCGGCCAGGGCGGGCTTGGCCGCCACGTCGGCCTGGGGGAGCTTCTGGTTGTAGCCCTCGATGTTGCGCACGCCGAGCAGCGCCATGGCCTGATAGCGGCGGTCCATCTCGGCCACGGCCCATTCCAGGGCGCTCTTGGCCATGGGCATCTCCGTGACCACGGGATGCACCAGATGCGGCAGGTCGGAGTAGACCGAAAGCTCGATGCGCTTGGGGTCCACCAGCAGGAGCTTCACCTCGTCGGGGCGCGCCTTGTAGAGGATGGAGAGCAGGATGGTGTTCAGGCACACGGACTTGCCCGCGCCGGTGGCGCCTGCAACCAGGAGGTGGGGCATGCGCGCCAGGTCCGTGGCGAAGGGGCGGCCCTGGATGTCCTTGCCGAGCGCGAGCGTCAGCTTGGACTTGGCCTTGGCGAAGCCCTCGGCCTCGAAAATTTCGCGCAGGTAGACGGTCTCGCGCGTCTCGTTGGGGATCTCCACGCCCACGGCGTCCGAGCCCGGAATGGCGTCGATGCGCACGGCCAGGGCCTTCATGGCCAGGGCGAGGTCGTCCGCAAGTCCCGCGATGCGGCTTATCTTGGTGCCGGGCGCAGGCTTGACCTCGAACATGGTGACCACGGGCCCGGGCTTGATGGCCACCACGTCGCCCTTGACCCCGAAGTCTCCCAGACAGGAGACGAGGTTCACGGCCATGGCCTTCAGCTTGGCCGCGTCGTAGCCACCGGTGTTCTGGGGAACGGGCGTCAGGAGGTCGAGCTTGGGCAGGGCCGGGGTCTTGCAGCGCTTGGCCTTGGGCCGGGCGGCAGCCTTCGGCGCCGCGGGAGGAGCCTCCTCCTCGAAGGAGAACTCATCCTCGGCTCCGGCGGACTCGGCGGGTTCGGGGGGCGCATCCTCGCCGTCGTCGAAGGCGAACTCCGGCTCCGGGATCGACACGGGCTCGGGCAGGGAGACCGGCCCGGGAATGGCGTCCATGTCGTAGGCGCCCTCCGCCTCCTTCGCCGCCTCTTCGTCCGTCGCCTCATCGGCTTCGTCATCAGAGGACGCGGAAAAAGCGAAGTCATCTTCCTCGCACGGCAGGACGGAGGACTCGTCGTCCGGCTCATCGGGCTCGACAGGCGGCTCGGGCCGTCTGCGGGTCACGAGCTCGTCCAGGGCTGCGGCGGGAGCGGGGACGACCACGGGGATGCCCGCTTCCGGCGCGGACGGCATGCCGCGCCCGTGAAAGGCGCGTACCGAGGGCAGGTTCTCCAGTCCCTCGTCGTCCAGCTTGCGCCTGCCCGCGGGCGCCGCCTCGATGGCCTCCTGCTCGACGACCTCCACGCTGCGGCGCTCGCGCCGCTCCGCGCGCTCCTTGCGCTTGCTGGCCATGTCCATGGCCTGGCCGCGCAGATGCTTGAGCACCGAGGCCCAGGAGATTCCCGTGGCCATCTGCAGGCCCGCCACGAAGAGGAAGAACCAGAGGAGCCCCGCACCCACGGGACGCAGGAAGGCCTCGGACAGGTGGTAGAGCTGGCTGCCGAAGAAGCCGCCGCCCGCCACGTCTCCCGTGCGCAGGATGGATCCGAAGGTTTGCGACTCGGCCCAGGTCATGACCGCGCAGCAGACCACGGCGATGCCGATCCAGCGCCACCAGACGAGGGCGAAGCGGTCCGTGAGGCAGAGCGTCGCGAGGTACAGGCTCAGCAGGGGCCAGCACCAGGCGGCCACGCCGAACATGTCCACCATCAGCCCCGAGGTGTACGCCCCCACGAGGCCGGCCAGGTTGTGAAGCTGATGGCCTTGGCTGACGACCCGGTTGAAGCTCGGGTCCAGGTGCGAGTAGCCCACGAGGCTGACGGCCAGAAAGGCCGCCCAGAAGAAGAAGGCCAGCGCCAGAATTTCGCCCAGGAGCGTGCGTTCCCGCGTAGCCCTACCCTCCCAGTGGGACGTCCGCGCGCGGCATGACGCCGCCCTGCGCGGAAGACCGCTGCGCCGCCGAGGACACGTGGTCCACGGCCGGCCTGATCCGTTGGAAGCGACGGAGCCGGACCTGCGTCCGGCTCACGTGTCGCGTCGAGTCCTTTGCCTGCATGATGCCGCGCATCCTACCGGACGCCGCCTAGGCCCGGCTGATGTATGCGCCGGTGCGCGTGTCCACCTTGATCTGCTCGCCCTCGTTGACGAACAGGGGCACCTGAACGGTCAGACCCGTGTTCAGGGTGGCGGGCTTGGTGGCGTTGCCCACGCGGTCGCCCTGCACGCCCGGCTCGGTGGCGACCACCTCGTAGACGAGGCTCGCGGGCAGGTTCAGGTCGATGATCTGACCGTTGTAGAGCAGGGCCTGGATCTCCATGCCGTCCAGCAGGTAGCCGCCCTTCTCGGCCAGGGTGTCTCCGGGCACGTGGACCTGCTCGTAGGAGCTCATGTCCATGAACACGAGGTCCGTGCCCTCATGGTAGAGGAACTGCATGTCCTGGGCCACGAGGTCGGGCTTGTCCACCTTCTCGCCGGAGCGGAAGGTGCGCTCCACGACGCGGCCGTTGAGCACGTTCTTCAGCTTGGTGCGGACGATGGCGCCGCCCTTGCCGGGCTTGTAATGCTGGAACTCGACGATCTCGTAGGGAACGCCCTCCAGCTCGATCTTCAAACCGCGACGGAAATCGGTGGTCGAAAGCATGTATCCTCCAGAACCTATTGTTTTTCGATATGTTGCAGCAGAGCCTGGACACCCAGGGCATAGCTCGTCATGCCGAACCCGGCAATGACGCCGATGCAGTGCCTGCCGATGAAGCTCTTCTTCCTGAGCGGCTCGTCCGCCCGGGCCAGGACGTTGGAGAGATGGACTTCCACGCAGGGCAGCCCGATCCAGGCTAGGCAGTCGGCCAGGGCCAGGCTCGTGTGCGTGTAGGCCCCGGCGTTCAGCACCACGCCGTGCGTGCCGTCGGTCCTGGCCTGCTCGAGGCGGTCGATGAGCGCGCCTTCGCCGTTGGCCTGGAAGTGGTCCAGGCGCACGTCCTGGGCGCGGGGGCCGAGAAGCCGCTCCACCAGCGCGGGGAGCGCCTCCATGCCGCGGCTGCCGTAGATCTCGGGCTGCCGCTCGCCCAGGTGCCCCAGATTCGGGCCGTTCATGATCAGAAATTTGTAGTTCGCCACGGAAGCTGCCTCTCCATCGGCTTGACTGGCCTGCGGAAAAACGGGACAAGGTTGGCCCGGCCACACGCCACAGGCCATGTATCAACCCTTACCCGAATATTCAAGATGCCGCCAAGCCTGACTCTCGTCTCCACCGTCTACACCCCTGCCCAGCTGCGCGACGCGCCGCTCGACGCGCCCCAGGTGGCCCTTGCCGGCCGCAGCAACGTGGGCAAGTCCTCGCTCATCAACCGCCTCGCCGGGGCCAAGAAGCTCGCCAAGATCAGCGCCACCCCGGGCAAGACGCGCAGCATCAACTTCTACCGCGTGGAGCCGGACGGCTACTATCTCGTGGACCTGCCCGGCTACGGCTACGCCCGCACCTCCAAGGTCGAGCGCGCCAAGTGGGCGGAGCTGATCGAGAAATATCTCGCGGACGCGCCCGGACTCAAGGCCGTGGCCGTGCTCCTTGACAGCCGCCTGGATCCCCAGGCCCTGGACATGGAGATGGTCTCCTGGCTGCGGCAGAGCGGCGTGCCCGCCCTGGCCGTGCTGACCAAGGCCGACAAGTGCTCGCAACGCGACCTCGCGCGGCGTCAGAGTCAGTGGCGCGACCTCATGCGCTCCACCGTCTCCCCCCTCCTCTTCTCCGCCGTGAGCGGCAAGGGCACCGAGTCGCTGTGGAAGCGTCTGCGAGAAGCCTGCGACATGCCGGCAGCGGACGACGCGGCGGTCGAAACAGACGGCGGCACGCCCTGATCGGTTCCCGAACAGGCGACAGGTTCCCGCCGGGCCGTCGCCGCTCCTAGCGTTTCGAGGTCACCCAGACCAGACGGGACACGGAAGCCAGCATCATAGCCAGGTTGCCCGCCCAGGCTCCGACCAGGGGCGGGACGAGGCCTTTTGCGCCCATGGTGTTGCCCATGACCATGAGGCCGTAGAAGGCGAAGGTGATGACCAGCGAAACCGTGATGTTGACGTAGATGTTTCGTCGGTAGCTGCTCACGGCCAGGGCCAGCAGCGCCATGGTCAGGATGGAGAAGGCGTAGGCCCATTTCCCGTAATAGGCGGTCTTCAATTCCTCCACGTTCGAGCCTGATCGCTGCAGGTCGCGGATGGCGCTCCGTAGCTGCCAAACGGGCAGCTCGGCAGGATTCGTGCCCTGGGTGGTCACGGTGAAGGCCTTCAGGTCCTGCTCGACGTTCACGGACATGGCCGGAACGAGCCTTGTCTGGAAGTTGGAGAGCTCGACGGTCTTCGCGCGATACAGGGTCCAGCCGCCAGCGGTCACGGAGAACTGGGGCGCCTGGGCCATCCAGATGAGGGACTGGTGATCCTTGGAGATCTGCCAGATGGTGATGTCGCGCCCTTCTCCCCTGCCCGCGTTGGCTTCGCCGAAGTGGATGATGTAATTGTTGTCCCTGAACCAGACGTTGTCGACGTGGTTGGTGTCTATCTGCCGTTCACGCACCTTCTCGGCCCAGATCCGGCTGGATATCTGCTCACCTATCACGCCGAAATACTGCGAAAAACCGAGTTGGAAGAACGACCAGAGAATGGCGTAGACGACGAAGAAGGCGGCCAGCCGTCCGTAGGAGATGCCGCCGGTCTGCAGCGCAAGCAGCTCTCGGCTGCGCTCCATGAGGGAGAGCTGCACCACCAGGGCGATGAGAAAGACCGCAGGCATGATCTGCGAGAGGATGAGCGGAATCTTGGCCCCGAAATAGGTGATGATGACCATCAGGCCGAGGCCTGCGTTGATGAAGTCGTCCAGCCGGTCGAAGATGTCCGAGAGCAGGTAGACGACCACTCCCACCCCCATGCACACGAGGATCAGGAAGAGGTTGTTGCGCAGGAGATAGCGCCCGAGCGTCCTGATCATGCGGCCGCCGCCTTCCTTCCGAACCGCTGGCGCAGATGGGCCAGCCAGTCGAAGAGGTGTGGATAGCGTTCCTTGCCCGCCATGCGGATGCCGATTCCCGCCACGACCAGGAAGACGGCATTGGGGACCCACAGCCCCACGCGCGGGTCGAGGCTCGCCGTCTCACCCAGGGAAAGGCCGACCGAGAGCATTGTATAATAGACGAGGAAGCAGCCGAGCGCCAAGAGCAGGCCGAGATGCTGCTTGAGTCCCTGGAACGAGAAGGCCACGGGCAGGGCGAAGAGCCCGAGCACGAAACAGGCCGCGGGCAGGGCGAAGCGCTTCTGGATCTCCACCCTCACCTTGTTGAGGTAAACGCCGTCGTCCTTCTTCTTGATGGAAGGGTCGTGCTGCAGGGCCAGGAGGTGGGTGAGCGACATCTCCTTGGGCTTGTCCCTGTCGAGGCGGAAGCCGCCGAGGAGCTTCGAGAGGTCCAGGCGCACGGCGTAGACGTTGAAGCCCAACACGTCGAACTTGTCGCCGGTCTGCCGATAGATGTGGCCGTCGTGCAGAAGGAAGATGATCTGGCCGAGCGCCGTGTCCGTGGCTACCTGCCCCTCGGGGGCGACAATGGTGGCGCGCACGTTCGCCCTGGTCTCGTCGCGCACGAAGACCTGGTGCAGCCCCTTGCCGCCCGGGTCCACCTGCTGCGCGAACAGCGTCAGCCCGGGAAATTCGCGGTTGAAGACGCCCGGCTGGAGCACGAGCTGCGTGCGCGAGCGGGCGTGCTCGAGGACCGTGCTCTTGAAGTTGTCCATGCCCCACGACAGTCCCCAGAAGGAGACCCCGAAATCCACCGCCGTGCACAGCACGCAGAAGACGAGCGGCGCGGCCAGGAGCTGGTAGAGGCTGACGCCTCCGGCCTTGAGGGCGAGCAGCTCGTTGTCCGTGCTCATGCGCAGGAAGGTCAGGAAGACCCCGAGCATGCAGGCGATGGGCAGGAGCAGGAGCAGGAAGAACGGCGTGAGGTAGCCGAAGAGCTCGAGGATCTCCAGGAAGCCCAGATTCTGGGAAAGAAAGAGGTCCTTGAGCTGGAGCATGCGGCCGATGAGGATGAGACCGAGCAGCGCGCCGAGGCTCAGCGCGAAGGAAGTGGCCAGCTCCTTGAGGATCTGCCAATGGATCTTGCGGAATGCGAACACGCGGATCAGCTACGGGTGCCTTTCAGCTTGAGAAGGTCGTCCTTGTACAGGCGTTCCAGCGCCTCCACGTCGAGAGGGCTCATGTTGAAACGCATGCCCGCCTCGGCGATGAGCGCGCGCAGGTCCTTGCCTTCCTGCAGGCCTCGGGATATCCATTCCACCGCTTTGCGGTGCAGTTCGGACTGCGGTACTATGGTGGCCATAGCGAAACCTCCCTGCGGGACCGCCTCTCGCGGGTCCGGCCGGGGCAAGAGGTACACCACCTTGCCCTCCTCTGCAACTCGCACGCATCCGCACAACCGCGCACTCGCGCCAAGGAGTCCCGATGTCCACGATTCTCTCCGCCTCCATCCTGGGCGTGGTCGAAGGGCTGACCGAGTTCCTGCCGGTCTCCAGCACCGGCCACCTCATCCTGACGAGTTCCCTGCTGGGACTTTCGGGCGCCAAGATCGACGCATTCGAGGTCATCATCCAACTCGGCGCCATCCTGGCCGTGGTGGTCATCTACTGGCAGCGCTTCCGGGGCCTCGTCCTGCCAGAGCGCGGACAGGCGTTCTCCGGCGTCCGCGGCCTCTGGCTGCTCTTCCTGACCTCGCTTCCGGCCTCGGTCATCGGCCTCCTGACCCACAAATTCATCGAGACGAAGCTCTTCAATCCGCACTCCGTGGCCATCTCCCTGGCTGTGGGCGCGGTGCTCATCCTCCTCGTCGAGGGGCGGAAGCACAAGCCGCGGCTCTTCCGGATAGACAACATGACCTCGGGCTTCGCCCTGGCCGTGGGCATGTTCCAGTGCCTGGCCCTGTGGCCCGGCTTCTCGCGCTCGGCCGCCACGATCATGGGCGGCATGATCTGCGGCGCCGACCGCATGGTGGCCGCCGAATACTCCTTCGTCGCCGCCGTGCCGATCATGATCGCGGCCACGGGCTACAAGCTCTACAAGACCTGGGCGCTCTACACCTCGTCCGACCTCGTCTTCCTGGCCGTCGGCTTCGTGGTCGCCTTCTTCGCCGCCTGGGCCGCGGTGAAATGCTTCATCGGGCTCCTGCAGCGCTGGACGCTTCGCCCCTTCGCCGTCTACCGCCTGATCCTGGCTCCGCTGGTGATCCTTTTCTGGCCTTCCTAGGAAATATGAAGCTTTTTCGAGAGGAACTTCGCCTTTTCGCGAAAATCTTGGCACCTGCCTCTTGCCAAGCATTTTGAATCCAGCTATGAAGCCTCTCCCGCGTGTGGCTAGGTAGCTCAGTTGGTTAGAGCATGCGGTTCATACCCGCAGTGTCGGGGGTTCAAGTCCCTCCCTAGCTACCACATGACGATACTCGGCGGACCGGCGACGGTCCGCCGTTTTCGTTCCCGCGGCGGGCAATTCGGCGGGACATGCTCCTTGCCATCCGGCCGCGCGGCATTATAGTAGATGGACAGCGCTCTTTGAACGCCTTGAGCGTCCTTGTGGGGGCGCACCGGTTTCGACGGGGACAGTCGAGGCCGGAGTTGCAGGCCGAGGCGCCGCTGGCCTCGTTAAAAGCGGCACCTGAAATAGTCGCCAACGACTACGATTACGCCCTGGCTGCTTAGTTGCGGTCACGTTGAAACGGTGGACGCCAGATAACCCGTTTCGGCGCAAAAAAACATCTGACTAGCTCAACGAGTCGGTCCGTTGCCCGGAGAGCGAAACAACAGACGGTCTAGGTTTCCTGGTTGCCGTGAGTGGGGGCGTTCCAGGGAATGACGACAAAACCCAATCTAAGCCTGTAGATGCTCCGTCCAAGCGTTCTCGGACGCGGGTTCAATTCCCGCCGCCTCCACCATTTCAACTTCCGCATGGATTTCGGCACCCTCGCGAAGGGAGCCAATACAAGAAGCCCACGGGTTTAAACCCGTGGGCTTCTTGTATTGTTTGGGGCTCTGGGGAGCCCGGAGCACACGAAGAACGAGCTCGATACTTGCGCAGCAGCCGATCAGCGGCATGTCCAGTGGCTCCCCTCCCCTCTTCTCCTTGCCGATCCATGCCCTGGTTCCGCCGGAGAGGCCCCTCATCAAACTGCCGCATTTTGTCGATGCCCTTGCGCTGCTCGGCATGAAATGAACGCATTCTTGACTGTAGAGGGAGCCAATGGTACCTCCCCCAACCGAATGATTGATGAAGCAATCAGTATTAATTGATTGATTAATCAATTAAAACGAGCGCACGGGACGACATGTGTCTACGCCCTCCGGCGGGTGCGGCAATGCGCAAACTGAACAAAGGAAGGACCGGATCTCGCACATGGAACACCTGAAACTCGTCGCGGCGCTCGCGCCCATCGTCTGGCTCATCTTTTCCCTCGTCGTCTTGAAGCTCCCCGCCTACCGCACCTGCGCGGCCACCCTGCTGGGCACCCTGGTCCTGGCCGTGTTCGGCTGGTGGCACATGCCCATGGCCGATGCCGGACTCGCCGCCGTCGAGGGCGGCGCGCTGGCCCTGTGGCCGATCATGATCGTCATCGTGGCCGCGGTCTTCACCTATGACCTGGCCAAGCATACCGGGAGCATGGACATCATCACCCGCATGCTCTCGAACATCACCACGGACAAACGCCTGTTGGTGCTCATCGTGGCCTGGGGCTTCGGCGGCTTCCTCGAGGGCGTGGCCGGCTACGGCACGGCCGTGGCCATCCCGGCCAGCATCCTGGCGGCCATGGGCTTCGACCCGATCTTCGCCGCCGTGATCTGCCTCGTGGCCAACACGGTGCCCACGGCCTTCGGCGCCATCGGCATTCCCATCGTCACCATGGCCAACGTGACCGGCCTGCCCGTTGCCCTGCTCAGCTACTACACCGCCGTGCAGCTCTTCGGCTTCATCATCCTCATCACCTTCCTTCTCGTCATCCTCACTGCGGGCTTCAAGGGCCTGAAGGGCGTGTTCGGCGCCACGCTGGTCTCCGGCCTGGCCTTCGCCCTGCCCCAGCTCTACACCGCCAAGTACATGGGCGCCGAGCTGCCCTGCCTCATCGGCAGCGTGTGCAGCATGCTGGCCACCATCGTCTGGGCCCGCCTCTTCCACCGCGAGTCCGCGGCCGAAGAGACCGATCCCCTGCCCGCGCACGTGAAGTTCAAGGCCTGGCTGCCCTACATCCTGGTCTTCGCCTTCATCATCCTGTGCAGCAACCTCTTCCCGGTCGTCCAGCACGCCCTGGGCGCGGTCAAGACCTCCGTGGTCATCTACGGGGACAAGCCCTACACCTTCAAGTGGCTGGCCACTCCCGGCGCTCTCATTCTCATCGCCACCTACCTGGGCGGCATGATCCAGGGCGTCTCCTTCGGCGAGATCAGCGGCGTCCTCTGGAAGACCATGCGCAAGCTCACCTACTCCACGGTGACCGTGGTCTCCATCGTGGCCCTGGCCAAGGTCATGGCCACCAGCGGCATGATCAACACCATCGCCGTGGCCGTGGCCGACGCCACCAAGGGCTACTTCCCGCTCATCTCCCCCCTGCTCGGCGCGCTCGGCACCTTCGTGACCGGCAGCGACACCTCCTCCAACGTCCTCTTCGGACAGCTCCAGATGGAGGTCGCGCAGCGCATCAGCATGAACCAGTCCTGGATCGTGGCCGCCTCCGCCGCCGGAGCCACCGCGGGCAAGATGATCTCTCCGCAGTCCATCGCCGTGGCCACTGCGGCCACGGGACTCACGGGCTCCGAGGGCAAGATCATGAACCGCACCATCGCGGTCTGCGTCTGCTACGTGCTGGTGCTGGGCACCCTGGTCTACGCGGCCATGCCGTACCTGAACCTGCTCTAGCAGCGGACGAAGCCATACCTGCCCGAAACGAAGGGGAGCGGCCGCGCGGCCGCTCCCCTTTTTTCATGCGTTCAGCCTTCAGAAGAGGCGGAAAGACTGGAAGGAAAAGGCTCAGGCCCGTTGCTCGGCCACCTGGCGCAGGCTGGCGCGCACCACGAAGAGGCCGCCCAGGAGCATGGCCGAAAGGACCGGGGATTCGCGCAGGGCGAAGGCCAGGACGAAGGCCGCGAAGGTCGCGAAGAGCATGTACCGGTCCCAAGGCTCGCTCGCGCCGCGCTTTACGCTTTCCATGTCCAGCAGCGCTGCCGGGCGCATGAGGTAGGTCACGCCCGCGGTCATGAGGATGATCACGAAAAAGCCCGCGCCGCGGATGTCTGCCATGAGATGCGGCAGACCGGGCGTGCCGCCGAACAGTCCGAGCGCCCCCAGAACGATGGAGAGGTTCATGCCGAGCAGGATCCGGTCGAGCAGCACCTTGCGCCAGAGAAGAACCGTGATGCAGGCCAAGGCGCACAAAGCGCCCAGGCTGTAGGGAAGTATCCAGCCGTCCGGCTCGAGGGTTTCCGGAAGGCGCCAGGTCAGGGCGAAGACGGCCAGGGGAAGCAGTTCGAGCAGGGTCCTGAGCCAGTGGTACACGGGGAACGCTCCTCTTATCGTATCGCTCGACGGCCTTCGGGCCCGGGCGGGGTTCCGCCAACGTCCCCTCGGTCCGGCAAGGGAGGCACCGGGTTCCTCCGATGTCCGCCTTTTTTCGAGGTAGCACAGGGGCAGTCAGGGCACAATGCGCCCGGCAGGCCAGCCGTCCGGCGGGAGCTCCTCCGCCGAGGAGGCGAAAAAAAGGCCGGGGGTTGTGCAACCTCCGGCCTTCACAGGCGAACGCTTTATCGGGATAGTGGGACCGCACGAGTGCGTTGCGGCCAGGCCGCTCGTCCCACGGGCCTCCCGGCGCGGGCAGGAATTCCTACCAGCGGTTGGGACGGCCGCCGCCGGTACGCGGCTTCTCCTCGGCCTGGTTGACCTTCAGGGTCCGGCCGCCGAGGTTGGCGCCGTTCAGGGCCTGCATGGCAGCCTGGGCACCGGCCTCGTCCATCTCCACGAAACCGAAGCCACGGGGGCGGCCGGTCTCGCGGTCGTTGATGAGGTTCACGCTGATGACTTCGCCGTGGGCGGCGAAGAGATCGCGAATTTCATCGTTGGTGGCGGAGAAAGGCAGGTTACCGACGTAAAGTTTCTTCGACATGTACTTGAACTCCAATCTTTGGCATGTTCCGTTCTCATCACATTGGAGCCAAGCACCCGCTACGGTCCAGGATCAAACAAGAGTCATGCTCGTTCTAGGTTACCAGCAGCATATAAGCTATTTTTCAAAGAAGGCAAGCATATAAGGGAAAAAATTTCTAACGAGAAAACAAGCAGATAGGCTTCAAACCAAAAAAATCAAGCGCCACAAGTCAGCCTTTTCGGTGTTTTGGGGCCTTTTCCTCCCTTTTTTCACCCCTGTTTTGTCTTTTCCCCCACATCTGCTACACGGCTCCTCACTGCACAAACCGCGCGAAGGAGAGACCCTTCTGCCTTTAGCAGCACTGTCCGCACGCCCCGCACTGACGAACAATGGAGAACATGATGCACGACAGGGTCAGCCCCCCGAGCCAGGCTCCGAACATGTCCCCGACCATGTCACCGGAGGCGGCCGCGGCCTGGGAGAAGCGCTTCACCGCGGCCCTGGCCGAAGCCGCAGCCGCGGACCCCGCCCACGACATCCTGCACGTGCGCCGCGTCGTGCACACGGCCAAAGCGCTCTGCGCCGTCGAGTGCGGGCGTCTCGATGTCGTGCTCCCCGCGGCATGGCTGCATGACCTCGTCGCCGTGCCCAAGGACGATCCCCGCCGCTCGTCCGCGTCGCGCCTGTCAGCCGAGGCGGCGACGGGCTTCCTGCGCCAGGCCGGGTATCCGGCAGAGCTTCTTCCGGACATCGCCCACGCCATCGAGGCCCACAGCTTCAGCGCCCGCGTCACCGCGCGCACGCTCGAGGCCCGCATCGTCCAGGACGCCGACCGTCTGGACGGCCTGGGCGCCATAGGCATCGCGCGCTGCTTCGCCACCACCGGAGTCCTCGGCCGTCCGTTCTACAGCGAGGACGACCCCTTCTGCGAGACGCGCCCCCCGGACGACGGGCTCTACGCCGTCGACCACTTCTACACCAAGCTCTTCCGCACCGCCGAGACGCTCACGACCGAGGCCGGGCGGGCCGAAGGACGCCTGCGCGCCGAGGAGATGCGCCGCTATCTGTCCGCGCTGGCGCGCGAGCTGGGCTGAGGGAGCCGAGGGACTTGGTTACTCAAGGCAGAATACTCTTTATCCAAAATTCTTGACAATCAAACTGTCAAGAGTAGAAGGAATCCAGCACCGACTTCCGGAGAGAAAAACACATGCACCTGGATTCCCTGTTTCTCGTGGCCCTGCAAAGCTCCCTGGCCCTCGGCCTGGTGCACGGCGTGAACCCGTGCGGCCATTCCTGGGTGGTTCTGGCGCCCTTCGTGGCCTGCGAGCGCAGCGGCAGGCGCGTGGCCTGGCTCACGGCCGCCTTCTCCGGCGGCACTGCCGTGGCCTGCCTGCTCATCGGCCTGACGCTCGGCGCAGTGGCGGGCGGCCTGCCGCCCCATTTCCGGCAAATCATGGACCTCGCGACAGCGGTCATCCTGGTGGCCATCGGCGCCGTCCTGCTCGTGCGGCCCACGCTGCTCCATTCGCACGACCACTGCGAGCCGCACGCCTGCGCCACGGACGACCACGACCACGAGGACCATCACGACCATGATCACGATCATGAACATCATCACGGACACCATCACCACCACGAGCACGGCCTGGACGCCTTCAAGCAGCGCCTGGCGCGCTTCGGCGCGCTCGGGCTGTTCACCGTGGGGCTCGTGAACATGATCGTGCCCTGCCCCACCGTGGCCATCATGTATTCCTACGCCCTGAAGTCCGGCGACCCGCTGCGCGCCACCCTTGTCTTCGCGGCCTACGCCCTGGGCACCGCGCTCGCGCTGGCCGGGGTCATCTGGGCCCTGCACAGCATGGCCCGCTTCGCCCGCAACCTGGACAGGCCCTGGATCGAGCCGCTGATCATGCGCGTCGTGGGCCTGGTCACCGTGGCCTTCGGCATCTATTCCTATCTGGGAGAATATACAGTATGAGCGCCGCCATGAACGACGCCGACCGGCTCACCCATCTCATCGTGGAGTTCTACGAGAAGCTGTCCTCCTGGGAGCACTGCGTGGTGCGCGGCAAGGGGCTGACCCTGCCCCAGATGCACACCATCGAGATCCTGGGCGCGCACGGCCCCATGCGCATGAAGGAGCTGGCCGAGAAGATGGGCGTGACCACCGGCACCCTGACCATGCAGGTGGACCGCCTGGAGTCGCGGGGACTTGCGCGGCGCATGCCGCACGAGCGCGACCGCCGCTCCTGGCTCGTGGAGCTGAGCGAGAAGGGACGCAGCTATTTCGAGGAGCACGACAAGCTCCACCAGCGCCTGACACTGGAACTCACCGAGGCGTTGTCGAACGAGGAGCGCGCCGCCGTGCTCTCTGCCCTGGAGAAGATGAACAAGCGCTTCTGACGGTAAGGCTCGGCTGGGGGATCGCCCCACGCGAAAGGGCCCGGCCCGTCCATGAAATCGCATGGCCGGGCCGGGCCCTTTCGTTCGCGGCGGCCCCGCGCTGCTGGAAGGGAGCTAGAACTTCGGCTCTTCCTCGCGCACGATCTGGATGGCCGCGTTGCTCTTCACCTTGCCCGGGCTGACGTGGAACTTGCGCACGCCCTCCACCTCGGCTTCGAGCAGGTCGTCGTCGTCCGTGTCCAGGAGCAGGATGTCGCCCTCCTCCAGGTTCAGGAGCTGGCGCCCGGTGATGCTGGTGCGGCCGAGGCGCACGATCATCTCCACGAAGATCTGCAGCATCTGCTCGCGGAAGCGGTTGTGCCAGGCGTGGTCCACTTCCAGGCGCTCGGACTGGAAGGAGGCGTGCAGCTTGGAGCGGATGGGCTCGAGCATGGCGTAGGGCAGGCAGCAGATGAGGGAGCCGATGGCGTTCTCGAGCTCCACCTCGTAGGTGATGACCATGACCACGTCCGAGGGCGGCACGATGGCCGCGAACTGCGGGTTGACCTCGGAGCGGACGAGCTCGATGTGCACCTCGTGCACGGGGTTCCAGGCCTCTTCCATGTTCGAGAGGCAGATCTTGACCACGCGGTCGATGAGCCCCTGCTCGATGGCCGTGAAGTCGCGGCCCTCCACCTTGGGCTGGCCGCCGGAACCGCCCAGGAAGTTTTCCACCAGGGAGAAGACCAGACGCGAGTCCACGATGAGCAGGCCGTTGCCGCGCAGCGGATCCATCTTGAATATGTTGATGCTCGTGGGCACGGGCAGCGAACGCATGAAGTCGCCGAACTTGGACATGTCGAGCGAGATGGGGTTCACGTCCACCCGCTTGCGCATGGCCGTGACCATGGAGTTGGTGAAAAGCCGCGCGAAGCGGTCGTTGACGATCTCCATGACCGGCATGCGGCCACGGATGATGCGGTCCTGGTTGGACAGGTCGAAGCTGACGACCCCGGAATCCTCTTCCGGTACGTCCGTCTCCGTCTCGACCTCGCCGCCCGTCAACCCCCTGAGCAGCGCGTCGACTTCGTCCTGCTGAAGAATCTTGCCCATGTATTCGGCTCCAGGCGGCTTTGGCGACCGCCGATTCGGTCGAGTAGCACGATTCGCAAGCGGCGAAAAGGCCACACGTCCACCAATCCACGGACGGCCTATCAAGAATCGTTCCAGGCAGAAATGACCGCCCCGGCGCGAAAAATGCGGACATGAGGCGACCGGGGCACGCCGCGAGCGACGGGAAACCGACGCCCACGGGGGGACGGCGAAGGCCCGGTGACGCGCTGAATAAGGAAGGCGCCGGTGGGAGGAACGCAGGCGCGCGGGCCTTGCGCCTTGACTTCCCCTTCTGCTTCCTCCAATAGTTGCGTTTTCCGTTCGTCACGGGGTCGGATTTTTCCGGCCATCCTTATCATATGGAGGCGTTTCGCATCCCATGAGCGACTACAAGACCACCTTGTGCCTGCCCAAGACCGATTTCCCGATGAAGGCCAACCTCAAGCAGAAGGAGCCGGAGACCCTGGCCTTCTGGGAGAAGGAAGACGTGTACGCACGCATGGTCGCGGCCAACGAGGGCCGCGAGCGCTACGTGCTGCACGACGGCCCCCCTTACGCCAACGGGCACATTCACATGGGCACGGCCATGAACAAGGTGCTCAAGGACATCATCGTCAAGTCGCGCAACATGATGGGGCTGAAGGCAGAGTACGTGCCCGGCTGGGACTGCCACGGCCTGCCCATCGAGCACAAGGTGGCCCAGGAGCTGAAGGAAAAGGGCAAGACCGACGTCCCGCCCCTGACGGTGCGTCGCATCTGCCGCGACTACGCGCGCAAGTGGCTGGACACGCAGCGCAAGGAGTTCAAGCGGCTCGGCGTCTTCGGCGTCTGGGACAAGCCCTACATGACCATGGACCCGCTCTACGAGTCCACCACGGCCCGTGAACTCGGCAACTTCGCCAAGACCGGCTCCCTCGTGCGGGGCAAGAAGCCCATTTACTGGTGCCTGGACTGCGAGACCGCCCTGGCCGAGGCCGAGGTGGAGTACGGCGACCACACCTCGCCCTCCATCTTCGTGCGCTTCCCCATGCCCGATCCTCGCCTGGCCGAGGTCTTCCCCGGCGCCGATCCGAAGAACGCCTACGTGGTCATCTGGACCACCACGCCCTGGACCCTGCCCGGCAACATGGCCGTGGCCGCCCATCCCGAATTCGACTACGTGCTGGTCGAGGCCGCGGGCGGCCAGTACGTGCTGGCCAAGGCGCTGCTCGAGAGCTGCGCCGCCATCTTCGGCTGGAAGGACTACCGCGTCCTCGGCGAGACGACCGGCAAGGCCCTGGAGGGGCTGAAGGCCCGCCATCCCTTCATCGACCGCGAGTCGGCCCTGGTCCTGGCCGACTACGTGACCCTGGAGCAGGGCTCGGGCCTCGTGCACACCGCGCCGGGCCACGGCCGCGAGGACTACGAGACCGGCGTGCGCTACGGCCTGGAGGTGCTCTCGCCCCTGGACGACAAGGGCCGCTTCCTGCCCGTGGTCGAGCATTTCGCCGGGATGACCGTGTTCGAGGCCAACCCCAAGGTCATCGAGCTGCTGAAGTCCCTCGGCCACCTGCTGGCGCAGAAGAGCATCGCCCATTCTTACCCGCACTGCTGGCGCTGCAAGCAGCCGGTCATCTTCCGCGCCACCACGCAGTGGTTCATCTCCATGGAGAAGAATGACCTGCGCAAGAAGGCGCTGACAGAGATCATGAACTCCGTGCGCTGGATCCCTTCCTGGGGCCGCGAGCGCATCTACTCCATGATCGAGAACCGCCCTGACTGGTGCATCTCGCGCCAGCGCAACTGGGGCGTGCCCATCGTGGCGCTCATCTGCAAGGACTGCGACACGGCCTACACCGATCCGGAGTGGATCTACTCCGTGGTGGACCGCTTCGCCACGCACGAGCGCGGCTGCGACTACTGGTTCGAGGCCCCGCTCGAGGAGGTGGTGCCCGCCGGACTCACCTGCCCGCACTGCGGCGGCGCGCATTGGGAGAAGGAGGACGACATCCTGGACGTCTGGTTCGACTCCGGCACCTCGTTCGCCGCCGTGGTCGAAAAGCGCGAGGAATGCCGCTATCCGGCAGACCTCTACCTGGAAGGCACCGACCAGCACCGCGGCTGGTTCCACAGTTCGCTGCTGGCCAGCGTGGGCACGCGCGGCCAGGCGCCCTACAAGTCAGTCCTGACCCACGGCTACGTGGTGGACGGCGACGGCCGCAAGATGTCCAAGTCGCTGGGCAACGTAATCGCGCCACAGGAGATCATCGACAAGAACGGCGCGGAGATCCTGCGCATGTGGGTCTCGGCGGTGAACTACCAGGACGACGTGCGCATCTCCGACGACATCCTCTCGCGCCTGGTGGACGGCTACCGCCGCGTGCGCAACACCTGCCGCTTCCTGCTCGGCAACCTGGCGGACTTCGCCCCGGACGCGGCCGTGCCCTTCAAGGACATGCTGCCCCTCGACCGCTACGCCATGGACATGGTGGCCCGGGCCCACGACCGCATCCGCGAGGCCTACGAGAGCTTCCAGTTCCACAAGGTCTTCCATACCCTGCTGGACCTCTGCGTCTCGGACCTCTCGGCCTTCTACCTCGACATCACCAAGGACCGCCTCTACACCGCGGGCAAGGACAGCCTCGCCCGCCGTTCGGCCCAGACCGTGCTCTGGCGCACGCTCTCCATGCTCATGTGCGACATGGCCCCGATCCTCTCCTTCACGGCCGAGGAGGTCTTCCGCCATCTGCCCGAGGCGCTGAAGCCGGGCGGGATCACGGTCTTCGAGCAGCGCTTCGAGATGGACGCCGCCGAACGCATGGACGCGGACGAGCGCGCCCGCTTCGAGTCCTTCATCGCCCTGCGCGAGGAGGTCAACCGGGCCATCGAGCCCCTGCGCAAGGCGGGCGACATCGGCCACTCCCTGGACACCGCGGTGACGCTCCACGTGCCCTCGGCCACGGCCGAGGCCCTTGCCGCGAGCGGCCTGGACCTGCGCGAGTTCCTGATCGTCTCCGAGGCCGCGGTGAGCGACGCTCCGGCTCCGGAGGGCACCTTCAGGAGCCCCGAGGCCCCGGAAGGCGTTTCCGTGACCGTGGCCAAGGCGTCCGGCGAGAAGTGCGAGCGCTGCTGGACCTACAGCACGGAGCTCGGCACGAATCCCGAACATCCGCACATCTGCCCGCGCTGCACCGGCGTGCTCCGCTAGGCGGGACGGCCGGGAAACGCCGCGCATGCAGCGACGCTACGCCTTCGTCCTCGGCCTCGCCGCCGTCGTTCTTGCCGCCGACCAGGCGAGCAAGGCGGCCGTGCGCGCCCACATCGGCGCCTTCGAGCGGATCCCGGTGATTCCGGGATTCCTTGACCTCGTCAACGTGGGCAACCGCGGCGCGGCCTTCGGCTTCCTGAACCGCGCCGACTGGTCGTGGCCGAGCCTCGTCTTCGCCGGCGTGAGCCTCGTGGCGCTCGGCGTCATCCTCTGGCTGGTCAAGAGCGCCCGCGACCGGGTGAGCCTCGCGGCCCTGGCCCTGATCATGGGCGGGGCCGTGGGCAACCTCGTGGACCGGCTGCGCTTCGGCTTCGTCGTGGACTTCATCGACGCCTACGTCGGGGAGCTTCACTGGCCCGCCTTCAACGTCGCGGACTCGGCCATCTGCGTGGGCGCGGTCCTGCTCGCCTGGCGGATGCTCGGGCACGGGGCGCGGGACTGAACATGCGGCCTGTCACGTTGTGGTTGTTTGCGGATCGAGGCGCCCTTGCCTCTTGCCCTTGGGGCGAAAAGGCATTACCCCACTCGTCAGGCCCGTTACAGGGCCTTGCGGCAGGCGAGAGCCCCCTTCGGCCGACACCGCGAACGCTGCGCGACGCGGTCCCGGGCTCCCGGTGATGCGGCCGGACGGATCACGCCTGTACGAGCGCACAGCAGGAACGGACAACTGATGACCATACTCGGCCTTACCTTCTCGACCAATGTCTGGGGCGTCGTGCTCGGCGTCCTGGCCCTCTTCGTGCTCATGACCTGGTGGGCCATTCGCGATGCATTCGCGCGCGACTTCGACTCCACCAACGAAAAGATGTTCTGGGTCCAGATCTGCACGATCATCCCCTTCCTGGGGGTGCTCGCCTACGTCGGCATCGGCCGGAAACGCGGGAGGAAAGCGTCATGAGGGCACTTTCTCAGACGACTCTGAAGACGACCAAGAAGGCGGCCGTGGCCGCTCTCGCCATAGGACTTCTGGCCGCCTCCGGCTGCGCCAGCAAATCGCAGGTGGACTCGCTGCAGGCCCAGGTCGCCACGCAGAACCAGCGCATCGACGACCTGCGCGACAAGGTCCAGGAGATGGAGAGCCAGGTCAACGCGGTCAACGATATCCGCAACACCCAGGCCAACATGTACGCCGAGGTCGAGCAGATCAAGTCCCGGCTGGCATCGGTGCAGGGCGACGTGAAGACCATCGGCGTGCAGGGCAGCCCCAAGGACATGCAGGCCAGCCTAGACCAGCTGAAGCAGCAGGTCGAGTCGATCCGCAGCGCCCTGACCAGCCAGCTCGCCCTGGACATCGAGGATGACGGCACCGTGACCGCGGCGCCCGCTGCCGGAGCCGCCACGGGCGGCGCGGCGGCCCAGGCCGAGGCCAAGCCCGTGCCCACCACGCCCGAGGCCCAGGCCAAGGCGCTCTACGAAAAGGGGCTCGACCTCTTCAAGCAGCGCGACTACCCCAAGGCGCAGTCCATGTGGGCCGAGTTCGTGGACACCTATCCCAAGAACTCCCTGGTGCCCAACGCGCTGTTCTGGCAGGGCGAGTCCTTCTTCCAGATGCAGGACTACTCGCGCGCCGTCCTGGCCTACCAGGAAGTCATCACCAAGTACCCCAAGAGCCCCAAGTACCCCGCCTCCCTGCTCAAGCAGGGGCTGTCCTTCTACAAGCTGGGCAACAAGAAGGCCGGCACCCTGGTGCTCCAGGACCTCATCAAGCAGTTCCCCAAGTCCGCGGAAGCCAAGCGGGCCCAGGGACTCATCGACGAGAACAAGTAGCGGAGGCGGACCGGCCGACCGGCCGACGCCCCGCATCGGATCAGCCATGGACAAGACATACCGCAAGATCATCTATCTGGCCTTCCCTCCCGGACGCTCCAGCCAACCCCTGGTCTGCAACCTGGCGCGCAACTACGACCTGACCTTCAACATCCTGAAGGCCCAGATCAATCCCCGCCAGGAGGGCTTCATGACCCTCGAGATTTCGGGCAGCGAGGAAAGCTTCCGCCAGGGCACGGACTACCTGAAGGAGCAGGGAGTGCGCGTCACTCCCGTGGCCCAGAAGATATCCCGCGACGAGGATTCCTGCATGCACTGCGGGCTGTGCACTTCCCTGTGCACCACTGGCGCGCTGTGCGTGGACAAGGGGAGCCGCCGCGTGCTCTTCGACGCCGAGAGATGCTCCGCCTGCGGCATGTGCGTGAAGGTCTGTCCGGTCAAGGCCATGGACGTGGATCTCGAAAACGGCATCCTGCAATAGCACGAGCCAGGGAGGCGCGGCATGGCGGACGAAAAGAGGACGTTCTCACGCATAGAGACGGCGCTCAAGGTCTACATGCGCCGCGTCGGACCGGACGCCGGCTTCCCTGTCGGCTTCGACTGCCCCGGCTGCGAGATCAAGAGCGACCTCGACGAGGTCAAGCATTCCGGCCTCCCCCCGGCTCTCAGCGACTTCCTCATCGAACTCGACCGCAAGCTCGACATCCTCATCAGCCTCAGCTCCCGGAAGATGATCCAGGAAGACTATCCCCTGCAGGGGCAGGTGGTGGAGATCAGCGGCGCGGGCGTTCTCTGCCGCATCGCCGAGCCCTTCCGTTCCGACGACCATCTCGAGATGATCCTGGTCCTCTCCTCCTTCCCCCTGGCCCTGGCCGGCGTCGTGGGCCGAGTGGTCCGCAAGGAGACCGAGGACGCGGCCGGAATCCCGGTCTGGGCCGTGGAGTTCGTCAAGGTGCGCGACGCCGATCTCGAGCAGATAGTGCAGTTCGTGTTCAAGGAGCAGCGGGCCCGCATCCGCGAGCAGAAATGGAGCTGAACCCCGAACCACTGGCAGGATCATGAACGAGAACGAGAAATTCATCGCCTCCCTCCTGGACAAGGTCTCCGACCGCATCGCCAGCGACCTGCGGCAGTCCGTGGCCGTCTCCGTCGAAAAAGAGATGCAGAAGAACATCAGCCGCATGCTGGTGGAGGGCGAGTTCTTCCGCCACCTTTCCGGCGAACTGCAGGACGGGCTCAGGCTGATCTACCGCGAGATCAACACCGCCACCAAGAACGACGGCGGAGAGGAGGCCGAGCCGCCCCTCTCGCGCGAGCGCACGGGCCAGCTGCTGCTCGAGACCTCGGACCAGCTCGATCAGATCCTGCAGACCACGGAACAGGCCGCGGTGCAGATAATGGACATCGTGGAGAAGCACATGGACCGCCAGGCCGAGGTGGCCGAGAAGCTGCGCCGCCTGCAGGACGGCGGGGCCGCGGGCGAAAGCGGCGACCTCTCCGATCTGCTGGTCATGAACGAGGAGCTGGGCACGGACCTGATGACCATCATGACCGCCCTCTCCTTCCAGGATCTCACGGGCCAGCGCATCAAGCGGGTCATCGGCGCGGTCAAGCAGATCGAGCGCATCACCTTCGAGCTGTTCATGGGCGCGGGCCTCAAGATCAAGGCCAAGGAACAGTTCCCGGAAAAGGATCTCGACACCATCGAGGCCGAAGCCAGGCAGCGCGTCTCCGAGCTCAAGGGCCCCCAGAAGGAGGCCAGCCAGGGCGACGTGGACGACCTGCTCTCCCAGCTCGGCATGGACTAGCAGCCGTTTTCCGCGCCACGCGAAAGGCCCGGGAGCAGAACGCTCCCGGGCCTTTCGCTTTTTCGCCCGGTCGTGTGGACAGGTCGCATCAAACGAACGCGGGCTTCAGCGCCGCAAAAGAAAGAGCTGCGCGAGGCCCAGAAAGAAGAAGAAGCCGAGGGAGTCGGTCAGCATGGTCAGGAAGATGGTCGAGGCCTGGGCCGGGTCGCGCCCCAGCTGCTTGAGCAGGAGCGGGATGCCCGATCCGGCCAGGGAGCCCACGAGCATGTCCAGGAGCATGGCTCCGGCCATGACCGAGGCGAGCACGCCCTTGGACGTGATCAGGTAGACGGCCAGGAGCACGAAGCAGGAGACGAGGAGGCCGTTGGCCAAGCCGATCTTGAGTTCGCGCATCATGGCGTACCAGCGCTTCTTGGGGTCGATCTTCTCCACGGCCATCTGGCGGATCATGACCGCCAGGGCCTGCTGCCCGGTGTTGCCCGCCTGGTTGGCGACCATGGGCATGAGCACGGCCAGGATGGCCATCTGGGCTATGGAGCCCTCGAAGAGATGGACCACGTAGGCCGAGACGGCGGAGTTCAGCATGTTGACCATGAGCCAGGGCAGCCGTTTGGCGATGGAATACGTCCAGGGGCTGTCCACGGATTCGTCGGCCGCGGCGCCGACCATGCGCTGCATGTCCTCGGTGGCCTCCTCGTGGATGATGTCGATGACGTCGTCGTGCGTCACCGCGCCGAGGAGCCTGTCGTCGTAATCGACCACCGGGATGGCGAGAAAGTTGTAGTGCGAGATGAGCCGCGCGACCTCCTCGCGGTCAACGTCGAAGGTCACGGAGACGAGCACCTGCCCCCTGGCGAGGTCCATGAGCATCTCGCCCGGAGGGGCCAGAAGCAGGTCGCGCATGGACAGGACGCCCGTCAGCAGTTCCTCGCCGTCCACGAGGTAGGCGTAGTACGGGACCTCCTTGTCCTTGATCTCGCTGCGGATGACCTGGATGGCCTGGTCCGCGGTCAACCGTTCGTCCAGAATGACGATCTCGGTGTTCATGGCCCCGCCCGCGGTATCCGGGGCGTAGACCATGAGCCTGCGGATCTCGGCCGCATCGGCCGTGTCCACGCGGGCGAGGAGCTCCTGCGCCTCGTCCTTGCCGAGCTCCTCGAGCACGTCCGCGGCGTCGTCCGGGGCCATCTCTCCGAGCAGGGAGGCGGCCTGGGCGGGCTCGAGGCGGCGCATGAGCTCGCTGCGCTCGAAGCGCTCCATCTCGGCCACGGAGTCCGCGGCGTCCTCGGGCGGCAGGGAGCCGATCAGGCGGAGCTGGTCCTCGAACTCGAGACTCTCCAGGCGCGAGGCCACGTCGGCCGGGTGCTCCTCGTCGAAGCGCGAGGCGTTCTGGGAGAGCTCGGGCGAGGTCTCGGGCTCGCCCGGTCCCTCCGGTGAGCCGGAAGTCGGGCTGCGCTGCTCGAGGCGGTCATTTTCTGGCATGGCGTTGCAGGTATCTCAATTATGGGGCGGCGTCAAAACGCCCGCCACACGTCGATTTTCCGGGCCTCGCCGGAACTTCGCGGCAGGCTGAGTGTGTCGAACTGCTCTTTGTCTGGCGAGGAAAATCTGCTACATATCCTTCCCATGTCACAAACTCTTTTCGATTCCTTCTTTCAGGGGAAGCCCCGGGACTTTCTGCTGCGCGCCGTGTCCACGGCCTTGGAGGAAGACGGCCCGGATCTGACGAGCCTGGCGCTCTTCGCGCAGGGCGAGCGGCTGGTCGCGGAGGGCGTGGCCAAGGAGCGCCTCGTGATCGCCGGGCTGCCTGTCATCCCCCTCGTCCTGGCCGCGCTTGCCGACGCCGCACCCGAGGACTTCGATCTGCGCATGGCCGTGCACGACGGCGACGAGGTCGAGCCCGGCACGCGGCTCTTTCTGCTCGAAGGCCCTGCCGCGCCGCTCCTCAAGGCCGAGCGAATCATCCTGAACTTCCTCTGCCACTTGAGCGGCATCGCCACGCTGACGAAACACTATGCCGCACAGCTCAAAGGTTCACGCACGCGGCTCCTGGACACGCGAAAGACCCTGCCCGGGCTTCGCCATGCCGAGAAGTACGCCGTGCGCGTGGGCGGCGGCCTGAACCACCGCATGGACCTGGCCGAAATGCTCATGCTCAAGGACACCCATCTCGACCGCGCCGGAAGCATCACCGGGGCCGTGGCGATGCTGCGCGCCGCCTATTCCCCCTGCCCGCCCATCGAGGTGGAATGCCGGACCCTTGACGAGGTGCGCGAGGCAGTCGCCTGCGAGGCGCAACGCATCATGCTGGACAACATGGACATGCCGACAATGGCCGAGGCGCTCGGTCTCGTGCCTTCGGGAATCGAGACCGAGATCAGCGGCGGCGTGTCCTTCGATCGCCTGGGCGAACTGGCGACGCTCGGCGCCGACTTCGTGTCGGTGGGCCGTCTCACCCACTCCGCCCCCACCGCCGACATCAGCCTGCGCGTCGTGCGCGGCAAAGCGAAACACGAGGATCCCGCATCATGAACACCGATTCCACCGCTTCCACGGAGCCGACGGCCGCGGAGGCCATCGCCACCATCAAGGACGTGCTGGGCCGCCGCCTGGTGATCATGGCCCACCACTACCAGCGCGACGAGATCGTCGCGCACGCGGACGTCGTGGGCGACTCCCTGGAACTGGCCAGGCGCATCCCCGAGCTCAAGGCGGAGTACATCGTCTTCTGCGGCGTCTACTTCATGGCCGAGACAGCAGCCATCCTGGCGCGCGACTTCCAGAAGGTGCGCCTGCCCGACCTCGACGCGGACTGCATCATGGCCGCCATGGCGCCTGCGGGCCGGGTCGAGTCCGTGCTCAAGCGCCTCGCCTCCACCGGCCGCACCATCGTCCCCCTGGCCTACGTGAACTCCTCCGCCGCCGTGAAGGCCGTGGTCGGGGCCATGGGAGGCGCGGTCTGCACCTCGGCCAACGCGGGCACCATGATGCGCTGGGCGCTCGAGCGCGGCGACGCGGTCTGCTTCCTGCCGGACAAGAACCTGGCCTGGAACACGGCTGACGCCCTGGGAATGCCCGAGGCCGAGCGCCTGATCCTCGACGTGCGCGGCGACGGCGGCAAGGTGGACATGGCCGCGGCCGACAAGGCCAAGCTCCTGATCTGGCCCGGCATGTGCGCCATCCACCACCGCATGAAGCCCGAACACATGGAGGCCGCGCGCGCGGCCACGCCCGGCGCGCTGATCGTGGTCCACCCCGAATGCCGTCCCGAGGTCGTGCGCATGGCCGACGCCAGCGGCTCCACGCGGAGCATCATCGATTTCTGCGAGAAGGCGCCCGAGGGTGCGACCGTCTATGTAGGCACGGAGATCAATCTCGTGCGCCGCCTGGCCGTGAAGTACGCGGGCAGGAAGAACATCGTGCCGCTCATCGAAAGCGCCTGCGAGAACATGGGCAAGATCACCGAGGACAAGCTCAGGCACTGTCTGGAGAAGGTCATCTCCGAATGCCGCGTGTCCGTGCCGCCCGAGCTGGCCGCTCCGGCCAAGCTCTCGGTCGAACGCATGCTGGAGGCCTGCAAGTGAGCGCCGCCCTGACCACCCCGGTCCTGATCATCGGCTCCGGCATCGCCGGGGCCACGTGCGCGCTGCAGCTCGCGGACCAGGGCTTCGAGGTCACCCTGCTCACGGCCGCGGACAGCATCTCCATGAACAACACCGCCCTGGCGCAGGGCGGCATCATCTACAAGGGCGGCGACGACGACGCCAAGGACCTCGTACGCGACGTGCTCGTGGCCGGCTGGCGGCACAACTACGTCCGCGCCGTGCAGCACCTGGCCCGCAAGGGGCCGGAGGCCGTGGAAAAGGTGCTCATGGACCGGGTCGACGTGCCCTTCGACCGCACTCCGGGCGGCGAGCTCTCCCTGACGCGCGAGGGCGGCCACTCGCGGCCGCGCATCGCCCACTGCGCCGACTTCACGGGCAAGGCCATCATGGACAGCCTGGCCGCCGCGGTGCTCGCCTCGCCCAACATCAGGATCCTCACCAACCGCACGGCCATCGACCTTCTGACCACGCACCACCACAGCTGCCATCTGGACTACCGCTACTCGCTCGAGAACCAGTGCGTGGGCGCCTACGTCTACAACGGAGACAACGGCCACGTGGAGACGCTGCTGGCCGACGTCACGGTGCTGGCCACGGGCGGAGTCGGCCAGATCTACCTGCACACCACCAACACCAAGGACTCCATCGGCTCGGGCCTGGCCATGGCCTACCGCGCGGGCGCCTGGACCATGAACAGCGAGTTCGTGCAGTTCCACCCCACGGCGCTCTACCAGAAGTCCAAGCAGCGCTTCCTGGTCTCCGAGGCGGTGCGCGGCGAGGGAGCGAAGCTGCTGAACGCCGAGGGAGAGGCCTTCATGCCGCGCTACGACGCCCGGGCGGACCTCGCGCCGCGCGACATCGTCACCCGGGCGATCATGTCCGAGATGCTGCGCTCGGGCGAGCCCTGCGTCTTCCTGGACGTGGCCAACCACGTTTCCCTGGACCTGCCCAAGCGCTTCCCCACCATCCACAAGCGCTGCATGGAGGCGGGCATCGACATGACGCGCCAGCCCATCCCGGTGGTGCCGGCAGCGCACTACTTCTGCGGCGGCGTGCTGACCGACGACCGCGGACGCACCACGCTCAAGCGCCTCTACGCCGTGGGCGAATGCGCCTGCACGGGCATCCACGGCGCCAACCGCCTGGCCAGCACTTCCCTGCTCGAAGGCCTGCTCTGGGGCTACGAGGCGGGACACGAGATCGCCCGCGCCCTGCACAAGAAGACCTTTCTGCAGCCCAAGCTCCTGGCCTCCATACCCGACTGGGAGACCCCGGGCACGACGCACGACGAGGACCCGGCGCTGATCATGCAGGACTGGGCCGCACTGCGCCACACCATGTGGAACTACGTGGGCATCTCCCGCTCCACGGCGCGCCTGAAGCGGGCCATGTCAGACATCAACAACCAGTACCACCAGGTCCAGAAGTTCTACCGCGAGACGCCCATCACCAAGGAGCTCGTGGACCTCTTTCACGGCTGCCAGACGGCCTACATCATCACCAGCTCGGCCCTGCGCAACACGCGCACCTCCGGCTGCCACCACAGGGTGGACTAGAAAGGACGCAGGATGCTCCTGACCGCAGTCAGCCTGACCAAGATCGTGGCGAGCCTCGACTTCCGCCTGGAGATACTCTTCTCCCTGGCCGGGGAACTCCTGCGGCGCGGCCACGAGGCCGCTGGCAGGGAAGTCCTGGACAGCGCGCAGCGCCTGCTCCTCTTTGCCGAGAGCCAGCGCTCGCGCATCGTCGATTCCCTGGGCGGCTGGGCGCTCAAGAAGCCCACGGGCCAGATCAGCGCGGGCTGGGTGAACCTCGACCTCTCCGAAGAACTGGCCCGCATGCGCGACAGCAAGCGGTTCGCGGAATTCCACGCACGATACTGCGGTGCCTCGCCAGGGCGCACCCTGCAGACGCCCTCGTCCGGCTCCCCGTTCGACGGCGCGGCGCTGTCCGCGGAACTCGAGCAGGCGCTGCACGCGCGCGGAGCGACGGGCCTGCGCCTGGGCCGGGCCGCCGAGGTTGCGAGCTCGTGCGCCCTGTCCGCATGCGCGCACGGGGATTTCGCGCTCTGCCTGCGCGCCCTCGTGGCCCTTCTCGGGGTCTTCGACGAGATGACCTGGGAGCGTGAGGACGACCCGCACCTCTCGGAGAGCGTCGGCCTGTGCCTGGCCGAATACGTGATCGCGGCCTCGGTGGCGGAAGGCACGCCCCCCGCCCCGTAAACCGCCCCCCCCCGTCGCCGTTCTCTCCCCTTCTCTCGTCAACGGACAAGCATCAGCTCTTCAGGCGCCGCGTCCAGGCCACGAGCGCTTGGAGCAGCTCCGCGATCTTCTGCCGCGTCTTTTCGTCGATCACCACGCCGTTCGCGTCGATCTTCTCCTGGGCGAAAGGCACCATGACCTCCGGGCGATTCAGGGGATGCATGTTCAGGAAGACGCAGCTCTGGCGCAGGTGATACTGGGCTCGGGCCGTGCCGAGCATGCCTGACGAAGCTCCCATGATCGCCAGAGGCTTGTCGTCCAGGGCATTGTCGCCGTAGGGACGCGAGGCGGCGTCCAGGGCGTTCTTGAGGACGCCGGGCATGGAGTAGTTGTACTCCGGGGTCACGATCAACAGGGCGTCCGCGGCACGGACGGCCGCCTTGAACTCCGTGACCTTGGGGACCGGATCGTTCTCCTTGTCCGCGTTGAAGGGCGGGATGCCCTCGAGATCGAAAGTCGTCAGGTCCGCCTCGGACGGAAGCAGCTCGTGCGCCGCCCGCAAGAGCGCACGGTTGAACGATTCCCGGCGCAGGCTGCCGGCAAAGCCGAGGATGGATATCTGCTGCGACATGTTCCTTCTCCTTGGGGACCGTTTCCGGCCGCCATGTCTGTTTCCCCGCCGGATCCGTCGCGGACGAAGGGTCCGTGCGCCCGACGGAGGGGATAAATCCATGTTGCTGCTTAGCCGAGCTCACAGCACTCCGCAAGTGTGATGCACGCCGGAGAACCCGAGGCAAGAGGCGGACGAAAAGACGAAAGGCCGGAGGATGCTCGATCCTCCGGCCTTTCGCCGCATATATCCGGATTCCCGGTCGACTACACGTCGCCGTCGGGATTGGGCTTCTTGCGCTCCGTCTTCTTCTGCGCGATCTCCGCCTCGCGCTCGAAGGAGCGGGGGTCGAAGGCCAGCAGCACGGGGCTGGCGACGTAGATCGAGGAGTAGGTGCCGAAGAAGACGCCGATGAGCATGGCCAGCGAGAAGTCGTGGATCACACCGCCGCCGAAGAAGAACAGGCAGATGATGACGAGCATCGTGGTGCCCGAGGTCAGCAGCGTGCGCGACAGGGTCTGGTTGACGCTGACGTTCAGCGTCTCTGCGAAGGTCGGCGCGCTCTTGGCCAGGATGTTCTCGCGGATGCGGTCGTAAACGATGATCGTGTCGTTCAGCGAGTAGCCGATGATCGTCAGGACGGCGGCCACGACCGTGAGGTCGAACTCCTTGTCCAGGATCGAGAATATGCCCACGACCATGATCACGTCGTGCATCAGCGAGATGACCGCGCCAAGCGCGTAGTTCAGCCGAAGCTTCCAGCACAGGAGCATGGTGATGATCAGGGCGGCGATGATCAGGCCGGCCGTGGGCACGCCCACGAGCTTCAGCACGTAGATGCCGCCGGCCAAACAGGCGGCCATGATGGCCGCGGCCATCCAGCGCTGCTCGAAACGTCCCGAGATGTAGATGGCGATGAGCAGCGTGGCGTAGAACATGGCCTCCAGGGCCTTGGAGCGGAGGTCGGAGCCCACCTTGGGGCCGACGCTCTCCAGGCGCTGGATCTCGTAGGGGTTGCCGGCGAGATTGGCCTCGAGGCCCTTCTCGAGATCGGCGCGGACCTGTTCGGTGGGCGTGTCCGAATTTGAAAGACGGACCAGATACTCATGCTCGCTCTGCTGGCCGAAACGCTGCGCCATGGCCCCTTCGAGGCCGGAGGTGGACAGGGCCTTGTTCAGGGCGCCGAGGTCGACGTCCTTTTCGAACTTGACCTGGACGATGATGCCGCCCGCGAAGTCGATGCCGTAGCGCGGCCCGCCCTTGATGGCCAGGGAGAGAAACGACAGCAGGATCAGCGTGCCGGAGAGAATGAAGGCCCAACGGCGCTTGCCGATGAAGTCGAAGTGCGTGTCGGGCTTGACGATGTGCAGTCCCATGAGCGGCCTCCCTTAGATGCTCAGCTTGGCGGGCGCGGGGCTGCGCTCGGTCATGAGGTCGAAGAGTACGTGGGAGACGAAGATGGCCGTGAACATGGACGCGACGATGCCGAGGATGAGCGTCACGGCGAAGCCACGGATGGGGCCGGTACCGAACTGGTACAGCACGATGCCGGCGAAGACCGTGGTCAGGTTGGCGTCCATGATGGTGATCGTGGCGCGGTTGTATCCCTCGGCGATGGCTGCGCGGGGCGTGAGCCCTTTTCGCAGGTCCTCTCGTATACGCTCGTAGATGAGCACGTTGGCGTCCACGGCCATGCCTATGGTCAGAATGATGCCCGCTATGCCGGGCAGGGTCAGGGTCGCTCCGAAGAGCGCCAAGCCCGCCAGGATGAGGACGATATTCAGAATGAGCACGGCATCGGCGATGATGCCGGAGAGCCCGTAGTAGACGGCCATGAAGAGGACCACCGCGGCGAAGCCGATGATGGCCGCGTTCACGCCCGCGTCGATGGACTCCTGGCCGAGGGAGGGACCGACGGTGCGCTGCTCGAGCACCTTGACCGGAGCAGGCAGGGCGCCGGCGCGCAGCACCAGGGCCAGGTCATGCGCCTGGTCTACGCTGAAGGAGCCGGTGATCTGGGCGCGGCCGCCGCTGATGCGGTCCTGGATCACGGGAGCGGAGTAGACCTTGCCGTCAAGCACGATGGCCAGACGCTTGCCCACGTTCTCGCCGGTCACCCGCTCGAAGAGCTTGGCGCCGCGCGCGTCGAAGGTCATGGTCACGTAGGGCTGGTTCCAGGTGTCGAAGGCCGTGCCCGCGTCCACGATGGACTGGCCCGTGAGCGCCGCCTCGGAGTGGACCACGATGGGCCGCTCCATGTAGGTGCCGTCCGGATTCTTGGTGCGCATCATCATCACTTCGCGGCCCGGGGGCAAAATGCCCTTCTCGGCCTTCTGGATGTCGACGGAATCGTCGACCAGACGGAACTCCAGGTGGGCTGTCTGGCGGATGATGGCGATGGCGCGCTCGGGGTCGTTCAGGCCCGGGAGCTGCACCTGGATGCGGTTGCCTTCCTGCTTGCGGATGTCCGGTTCGGCCACGCCGAACTGGTCGATGCGGTTGCGGATGGTCTTCACCGCCTGATCCACGGTCATGCCCGCGAGATATTTGACATAGGAGGGCTTGAAGTTGGCGACGTAGTCGATGCGGCCGTCAGGTCCCGGCTTGCGGTCGGTGACCACGAGGTTGGGGAACTTCTTGCTCAGAAGCTCGTCCAGATCCGTGCGCTGGTCGGCACGCAGCAGGCTGAAGGTCAGCTTGTGGCCGGGCAGGACCTCGGGACGGAGCACGGCGATCTTGTCGTCGCGCGACTCGTCGCGGACCTCGCTGCCCATCTGGGCCAGCTGGTTGTCGAGCGCGGTGTCCACGTCCGCTTCCAGCGTGAGGTGGATGCCGCCCTTGAGGTCCAGACCGAGATTGATCTGGTCGCTCGGCAGGATCTTGCCGAGGGGCGAGTTGCGCACCGCGGGGAAGGACGGCAGCATATATGCCAGTCCGAGCAGCGTGACGACGGCGATCAGGCCGATGCGCAGGCCTAGACTCAATTTCATGACCGCTCCTTTGTTCCGAAAGTGGAAGCCCTGTAGCAGTCCACAAAAACAAAGGCAAGCGCCGGGGGCTTCCGCGGCGCTTGCCCTGCAAGGATTTTGGACTTTCCGGGGGCTACTTCTTGCCCTTGGCCTCGGAGGCCTCGGCCGGACCGGAGACGAAGTTGCGGTTGACCTTGATGGACAGGTTGTCCGCGATCTCCACGGTCAGGGTGTCGCCCTCGGTCTCGGTGATGCGGCCGTAGATGCCGCCGCCGGTGAGAACGTAGTCGCCTTTCTTCAGGCCCGCGAGGAATTCCTTGTGCTGCTTGGCCTTCTTCTGCTGGGGACGGATGAGCAGAAAGTAGAAGATGGCGAACATGAGGATAAGGGGGAGAAGAGACATGATAGGATTGCCTCCTCCCTGTCCGCCCTGCGGAGCGGCGCCCATGGCGTACGCAGCGCTTTCGAAGAACATCGTTGCTTTCTCCTCGTTCGGGTTAGCTGGGACAGTACATGTTGCCGTAAGGCCTGTGCGAGAACGGGCTAACCTTGTAGAAACGTTCCGACAGGATCAGTTCCGGCGTCTCGTCGAACTCACGGGCGAAGGCCGCGACATTGCAGGTGATCACCTCCATGTCGGCGTCCTCGCACGGAACACACTTGAGCTTGGGCCCAAGCTGCTCGGGAGGGACCTCCCCGCGCACGTATATCAGGCCGCCGTGCATGCCCGTGCCGAGCGATCGGCCACAGATGGGGGCATACGTCTTGTCGGAGAACATGCCAAGCAAAATGATGGCGCCGCCGGCCATGTATTCGCCCAGAAAGTCGCCGGCCTTGCCGCCGATGACGATGACCGGGCTCTTTTCCAGGTAGGCCTTCATGTGGATGCCCACGCGGTAGCCGACGTCGTTGCGCACGAAGATGTGGCCGCCGCGCATGCCGTAGCCGAGCACGTCGCCGGCCAGGCCGTTGATGACGATGCGGCCCTCGTCCATGGTGTTGCCCACGCCGTCCTGGGCGTTGCCCTCCACGCGGAGGCGCGGGCCGCGCATGAACGCGCCCATGTCCTGGCCCGGAGTGCCGTGGACCACGAAGGAAAGATCGCCGGTGAGACCGGTGGCGATGTAGCGCTGGCCCTTGACTCCGGTGAGCACGAACTCGGTGACACCGTCGGCCACGGCCTGGCGGATCTGCTCGTTCAGTTCGCGGTAGTAGATGCCGGTCGTGTCGATCTTCAGGGATTTGCCAGCCACCTTAGGCCTCCAGTTCCACGATCACGGGTTCTCCCGCCTTGGGCGCCCAGACGGTCTTGAGAGTCGAACAGACTTCGCGGATGGCGCTCTCCTCGCTCGACATGAAGACGCGGTCGCCCTCTTCCGCCACGACCAGCGGGCGCAGCTTGACGCGGTCGTTGAGGCCGAAGAGGCCGCTCTTGTTGCCCACGAGAATGGCGAAGGGACCGTTGAGGCAGGCGGAGCCGTAGATCATGCGCAGGGTGGAGAAGAGCTTCTTTTCGCGCTCTCCCATGCGCTCGATCTCGTCCCAGAACGGCGGCGCGAAGACCCAGGAGGCCATGCGCTTGTCCAGGCCGTGCTTGCGGATGAGAAGGTCGATGAGGTAGGCCACGACCTCCGTGTCGGTCATCAGGGTGCACACGTAGCCGCGCTCCTCGAGGTAGCGCTTGTTGATGCCGTACGACGAGATCTCGCCGTTGTGCACGATGGACCAGTCGAGCAGCGTGAAGGGATGCGCGCCGCCCCACCAGCCCGGGGTGTTGGTCGGGAAGCGGTTGTGGCCGGTCCAGATGTACCCCTTGTACTCGTCCAGGCGGTAGAAGTCGGCGATGTCCTCGGGGAAGCCGACGCCCTTGAAGGCGCCCATGTTCTTCCCGCTGGAGAAGATGAAGGCCTTCTCCTCGACGTCGGCCGCGGCGCCGAGCGTGGTGTTGACGTACATCACCACCTTGACGACGTAGTCCTCCTCGTCCAACTCGCGCCACTGGGGGCGGTCCTCCCTGGGCTCCAGGAAGTAGCGCCAGACCTTGGGCGGCATGGAGACCTTGGCCTTCAGGTTGGTCGGGATGGGCTCGGCGGCCTTGATGTTGAAGTGGGACTTGAGGATCGCCTCCACCTCCTGCAGCCGCTCGTCGCGGTAGCCCATGACGTGGAAGCAATAGTAGTCGGCCATCTCCGGATAGATGCCGTAGGCCGCGAAGCCTCCGCCCAGGCCGTTGCCGCGGTCGTGCATGGACGCCATGGCGTCGATGGCCACGGAGCCGGGAATGAGGCCCTTCTTCTTGTCGATGACGCCGAAGACGCCGCAACCGGAGATGTCTTTCTCGTAGTCGAAACTGTGCCGAGGAGCGATGCTCAAGGTCGTATCCTCCAAAGGGAAAAGACGGCTGTCGGCCGCCCTACTCGTCGTCGCTTACCAGGATCAGGGCTTCGTTGGGGCAGACCTCGACACAGGCCGGGGCGCCCCGCTCCTGGCAGAGGTCGCACTTGTATATCTTGCCCTCGCCTTCCCTGCGGCCGATGGAGCCGAAGGGGCAGGCCATGACGCAGGACCAGCAGCCCACGCACTGTTCCTCGAGGTACTCGACCCTGCCGGTCTCCGGGTTCTTGCGCAGGGCGCCGGCGATGCAGGCGCGCACGCACTTGGGCTCCGCGCAGTGCTGGCAGGACAGGGCCACGGCATCGGGGCCGCGGTGCAGAACGGTCTTGCAGGCCGTCAACCCCTCGGCGCGCTCATTGCGCCATGCGATGATCACGTCCTTGGACCGGCTGTGCGCGGTCAGGCAGGCAATCTCGCACAGATGGCATCCGATGCAGTTGTCCTTGATGGGTTTGACGCGCATGGTCCCTTACCTCCCCGCGTGCTTGACGCCCAGGATGTCGCACTCGAGCTGGTTGAGGCCCACCACGCGCAGCTTGTCGCGGTTGCCGCGCAGGCTCTCGATGGAGTTGAGCCCCATGGCTCCGAGCATCTCCTGGATCTCGTGGCCCCAGGCCTTGACCAGATTGGTCAGCTTGCGGGCGGCCATGTCCGGGTTCTGGCGCTTGGCCAGCTTGGGATCGTTGGTGGCGATGCCCCAGGGGCACTTGCCCGTGAAGCAGCGGCCGCACATGGTGCATCCCACGGCGATGAGCGCGGCCGAGCCGACGTACACGGCGTCCGCGCCGAGCGCGATGGCCTTGACCACGTCGGCGGAGCAGCGGATGCCGCCCGAGGCCACGATGGAAGCGCGGTTGCGGATGCCCTCCTCACGGAGGCGCTGGTCCACGGAGGCCAGGGCCAGCTCGATGGGGATGCCCACGTAGTCGCGGAACATGACCGGGGCCGCGCCCGTGCCGCCGCGCATGCCGTCGATGACCACGATGTCCGCACCGGCGCGCACGATGCCCGAGGCGATGGCCGCGGCGTGGTGCACGGCGGCGATCTTCACGGCCACGGGCTTGGTGTAGGCCGTGGCCTCCTTGATGGCGTAGATGAGCTGCAGCAGGTCCTCGATGGAGTAGATGTCATGGTGCGGCGCGGGCGAGATGGCGTCCGAGCCGATCGGGACCATGCGCGTCTGGGAGACGCGCTCGTCGATCTTCTCGCCCGGCAGGTGCCCGCCGATTCCCGGCTTGGCGCCCTGGCCGATCTTGATCTCCACGCCGCAGCCCGCGTTCAGATAGTCGCGGTGCACGCCGAAGCGGCCCGAGGCGACCTGGACGATGGTGTTGGCGCCGTACTGGTAGAGGTCCTTGTGCAGGCCGCCCTCACCCGTGTTCCAGGTGATGCCGAGCTCGGTGGCCGCGCGGGCCAGGCCCACGTGCAAATTGAAGTTGATGGCCCCGAGGCTCATGGCGCCGAACATGATCGGGTAGCTGAGCTCGATCTGGGGCGCGAGCTTCGTCTTCAGCGCCGGCCCGTCGGGCGTGGCCTCGATCTCGAGCCTCTCCGGCTTGGCGCCGAGGAAGGTCTTGAGCTCCATGGGCTCGCGCAGCGGGTCGATGGGCGGGTTCGTGACCTGGCTCGCGTCCAGGAGCATGTTGTCGAAGTAGATCGGAATGTCCGTGACGCAGCCCATGCCGCCGAGCAGCACGCCGCCGGTCTCGGCCTGCTTGTAGATGTACTTCAGGAAATGCGGTTTCCAGAGGTTGTGTTCGCGGAACTGGGAGGGCTTTCGACGGATGGTCAGGCACTGGGTCGGGCAGAGCGCGGCGCAGCGATGGCAGCCGACGCACTTCGTACTGTCGTGCACGACTTGTTGTCGATTTTCGTCCCAGGAGTGGACCCCGTACGAGCACTGCCGTACGCAGACCTGACAGTCGATGCAGGCCTCACGATCGCGCTCCACCTGAAAGTCGTGATATGTCTTGGTGATGGGAGTGAAAGCCAAGAGAACCACCTCGTCTGAATCGTTTCGCTCATCCCGCGTTCGGAGGCTGCATCCGGAAGAATGTTCGCCAGGTTTTCCCGAGCGGAGGGGGATGAAGAGTCTAAGATTTCCCCATTAAACGTCAAGGAAAAGTCCGACGTATCAATCACACTCGGGGCGCGCTGTCAAGATTTGATAAACAGAGGAATATCAAGGACTCAGAGGCATTTTTGAGGTTTTGCGAATGACAAAAATGTCAAAAAGAACAATTTTGTAAACACAAAGCCCCTAATATTATTCAATTTTGCAGGTTAAACGGCGAACGGCATTCGCGGTAGGGTGCATATCCCTCCCAAAACGCCTCCCGCAAGCTTTTGAAAGCGATTCGCCTCTTTTTCGCGGTCTGACGCACGAACGGACAGTCCGGCGGGCCAAATCTCCGGCTCTCCCGATTCCCGCCCCATCTGCCGCCGTTCGCGGGCGCGTCGAGCACGCTCGGCCAGAGCCCCCTGCCCTCCCGAATGGCCTCGCGCTGCAGCCGAAGCAGGCGGAAAACGGAGGCCGGATCGTTGTCGGGGTGTGGATAAACCACGGCCAGCCCCTCGCGCACGAGAAGTTCCTGCGCGAGTTGTCCGTCAGGCAGCCGGACCAGCGCCAGAAGCCGTCCGTGACGGTCGCGGCCGTCTCCGGCAAGGGTGATTTCCACAGCCCTGCCGAGGACCAGCCCCCGCAATCGTTCGGCAGCCGCCTCGGCAAAGGCCTGGGAAGGCGCGCCGTGCTTGCCCGTCTCCGGGGCGTCGATGCCCGCCAGCCGGACCACGCGCCCGTCCGCGGCCACGAAGGTGTCTCCATCGGCCACGAAGCGGACGCGCACCGTCTCGGCACACGCCTGCACGCCCCACAGGGCCGCACAGAGGCACAGGCAGAGCCCCAAAGCGAAAAGGCGGCCCAGGGCCGCCTTTCGCTTGTCTCGATGGTCTCCGTGCCCGGGGCGCGGCGCACGCATCCGAGGCATCAGCTTTCGTAGTAGGACTTGAGGATGGCGCTGCGCACCGGATGACGCAGCTTGCGCAGGGCCTTGGCCTCGATCTGCCGGATGCGCTCGCGCGTGACGTTGAAGAGCTTACCCACCTCTTCCAGGGTGTGATCGGACTTCTCGCCGATTCCGAAGCGCTTGCGCAGGACCTGCTCCTCGCGCGGAGTGAGGTCGGCCAGGACCTTGGCGATCTGCTCGCCGAGCTTGGTGTTGACAACCTCCTCGGCGGGCGCCACGGCCTTCTTGTCCTCGATGAAATCGCCGAGCGACGAGTCCTCCTCGTCACCGATGGGCGTCTCCAGCGAGATGGGCTCCTTGGCGATCTTCAGCACCTTCTTGACCTTCTCGAGCGGGTAGTCCATGCGCTCGGCGATCTCCTCGGGCGTGGGGTCGCGGCCGAGCTCCTGCACCAGATAGCGCGAGGTGCGGATGAGCTTGTTGATGGTCTCGATCATGTGCACCGGGATGCGGATGGTGCGGGCCTGGTCCGCGATGGCGCGGGTGATGGCCTGCCGGATCCACCAGGTGGCGTAGGTCGAGAACTTGTAGCCGCGCTGGTACTCGAACTTGTCCACGGCCTTCATCAGGCCGATGTTGCCTTCCTGGATCAGGTCCAGGAACTGCAGGCCGCGGTTGGTGTACTTCTTGGCGATGGAGACCACCAGGCGCAGGTTGGCGCGGATGAGCTCCTGCTTGGCGCGCATGGCGGCGTCGTTGCCGCGCTTGATGCGCCAGAGGACCTCCTCGAGGTCGAGCACGTTGTGGCAGCACTTGTCCTGCAGGCGCACCAGGATCTCCATCTTGCCCGCGAGCATCTCCTTGTAGGAGAAGAACTCCTCCACGGTGAGACCGAGCGCGTCCGCGGCCTTGACCGGGTTCATGTCGCGCGCGTCCACGGCGCGGAAGATCTCCTGGATCTCGGCCTGGGTCTTGCCCGTGGACATGATGTAGGCGGCCAGGTCGCGCTGGCAGTTGTGCATCTGGCGCACGTAGTCCTCGACCGTCTCGATGATGCGGTCGATGAGCGTCTTTTCGAGCTTGATGTCGCGCAAGCGGATGACGATCTCGTCCTTGAAGCCCATGATCTCGTGCTGCACGGCGGTCATGCGGCGGCCGAGCGTGGCGCAGGAGTCGAGCTTCTGGTAGATCTTGCGCTTCTTCTTGAAGACGGACTTGATCTCCTCGAGGAGGTGGATGACCCGCTGGCGCTGGTTCATCTCGTCCTCGGAGGGGTCGTCCTCCTCGATGGTCTTGACCACGTCCTTCAGCTTGATGCGGCCGTTCTTCAGGTCCTGGCCCACCTGGACCAGCTCCTCCACGGCGATGGGCACCTCGACCAGGGCGAAGAGCACGTCCATCTCGCCGGACTCGATCTTCTTGGCGATGACCACCTCGCCCTCGCGGTCGAGCAGCGGCACGGCGCCCATCTCGCGCAGGTACATGCGCACGGGATCGGTGCTGCGGGCGGCATAGTCGGCCGCGTCCTCGCTCTCCTCGATGTCGATGATCGAGGCCGCGTCGCAGATCTCCTCTTCGCCGAGGTCGACCGGGGCCATGGGGTCCTTCTTGGTCGCCTCCTTCTCGGAGTCCACGATGGCGATGTCCAGCTGATCGAAGATGGAGATGATCTCCTCGATCTGCTCGGGGGTGTTGACCTCCGAAGGCAGGGCGTTCCCGAGCTCCTCGAAGGTCAGGAACCCCTTCTTCTTGCCCTGGGCGATCAATCCCTGAATCTGCTGGATCTCTTTAAGATTGTTCATTGAGCCTCCCGCACATGTCATTCACGGCGTCGTTGAGCGCCTGGGTCAGACGCAACTCCTCGGCACCGTCGCCGCGCCGCCTCGCCTCGCGCAGGGCTTCCTGCAGGCTCAGACGACGCTTGTGGCAGATGGTGTTGCGCACTCCCCGGCTGATCTCGCGCCAGGCCATTTCAAAATCCTCGCCCTCGTACCGGGGCTGGTCGCTGTTCTGGGCGACGAAAAGCTTCTCGTCCTCATCGAGGAGGTGGAACACGGCGCCGAGGCCTGTTTCCCCACACGAGCCGATCTTCTCCCAGAAACAGCGGCCCCACTCCGATTCGAGCGCCAGGCCGTAGTCGTTCTCCTCGAACTCCCCCCAGCATTGCGGGTGGAGCAGGAGAAAGGACAAAAGACGTTTGTCCGCGGCGCTGTCGTCCAGCGCCCGGGCCGTTTTCGGTGCCGCCGGGGCCTGGGACCTGCCCTCCCCCTTGACCACCGTCCATGTGCCGCGCCGCAGCACGGCCTCGTCCAGACCGAGGCCGTCGGCCACACGCGGCAGATACCAGGCCAGCCAGTCGCGTTCGCGAAGGCCTTCCAGAAATCCCTTGGCCCACTCCATGACCTCGCGCGCGGAGCCCGTGGTCCTGATCTCGTCCAGGCAGAAGTCCAGCCCGGCCTTGGCCGCGGCCAGGCATTCCTCGAACCCCGTCCTGCCTCTGGCCTTCAGGAGCTCGTCCACGTCCAGGCCGTCGGGCAGCAGGACGACGCCGCAGGCCAGCCCCTGGGAGAGGATCATCTCGGCGCTGCGGAGCGCCGCCTTGCGGCCCGCGTTGTCGCCGTCGAAGACCAGATCGACGCGTTTGCAGAACCCCGCGAGCCTCTTCACCTGCTCGGGCGTGAGCGCCGTGCCGAGCACGCCCACGGCGTCCTGGAAGCCGAACTGGTGCAGGCTCAGCACGTCCATGTAACCCTCGGTGAGCAGCGCGCGACGCGAGCGGGCCATGAACGGCCGGGCCTGGAACAGGCCGTACAGGTGCTCGCCCTTCTTGTAGATGGGCGAGTCCGAGCTGTTCAGGTACTTGGGCTCGCCGTCGCCCACGACGCGTCCGCCGAAGGCGATGACCTTGCCCGAGAGGTCCTGGATGGGAAAGATCAGACGGCCGCGAAAGCGGTCGTACATGCGGCCGGAGTCGTTCTTGGACAGCAGCCCGGCGGCCACGCCCTGCTCGGCCGAATAGCCCTTGGCCGCGAGGTGCCTCTTCAGTCCCTCCCAGTCGTCCGTGGCCGCGCCGAGGCCGAAGCCGTCCACCATCTCGGGCGCGGCCTCGCGGCGCGCCAGATAGTCGCGCACTCCCTTGCCCACCGCCCGGTTGATCACGGAGCGATAATACTCCTGGGCCTGGCGGTGCATGTCCAGGCAGGCGGACTTCAGCTTCTTGCGCGCGTCGGCCTGCGGATCGGGCGCCAGGCCGCGCAGCTCTATGCCGGCCTCGGCCGCCAGCGCCTCGATCGCGTCGCGGAACTCCAGGCCGTTGATGCGGCCGTAGAAGTCGATGACGTCGCCCGTGGCCTGACAGCCGAAACAATAGTAGAAACCGAGGTCCTGGTTCACGGAAAAGGACCCCTTGGTCTCCTGGTGGAACGGACACGGTCCCATGAACCTGCCGCCCGACGACGGCCTGAGCTCGACGTAGCGCCGCACGATCTCCACCAGATCGAGACGGGACTTGAGTTCCTGGATGACTCCGGAGTCGTAGCCCATTGTATCCTGCCGTTCTCCCGCGCGGGGAGATACTTAATGCCTGTCAGGCCGTTGGCAAGGCCTCATGCGAACTCGACGATGGTCTTGCCGTCGCCGCCCTCCTCTTCGGAAGCCAGGAAAAAATGCGTCACGGGCGGAAAGTCCTTGAGAAAGGCGTGCACCTCGCGCCGGAGCGCGCCGCTGCCCTTGCCGTGGATGATTTCAGCCCGGGAAAGCCCCTTGAGGAGGGCCTGGTCGAGAAAACGCGCCAGTTCGGACAGCGCGGCGTCCGCGCGGAAGCCGCGGATGTCGAGGGAAAAGTGGTCGCCCGCGCCAGCCTGGACGGTGACGCGTGGCTTCGGGGATGCCGTCTGCAAGGGAGCGGATCTGCCGAGATCGTGAGCCTCCACCCAGAGGGAGACGCCGCCGATGTCGACCTTGGCCTGGCGGCGTTTGAGGTCCTTGTCCTGCACCGTGCCCAGCTTATCCCAGGGCAGATAACGCACCCTCTCTCCGATGGCAAGGCTGTCCAGGGTCAGGGCGGTCTCCGGCTCCGGAGCGGGCCGCATCTCGGCGGCCAGGGCGTCGCGCTTGGCGGCCAGGTCGGCCAGGGCCTTCTTGCGCTCGATCTTGCCCTCGCGCCAGGCGCGGACGATCTCCTGCGAGGCGGCAGTGAGCCGCTCCATGGCCTTGGTCTGCTCCTGTTCGTAGCGTTCCTGCAGGCGGACGCGCTTCTCCTTGAGCTTCCTCTGCTCCACGCGGAGTTCCGAAAGCTCCTTTTCCCGGTCAACGGCCAGCTCGTTCAGCCGGTTCAGGATGCGGGCGTTGTCACCGCCCTCGAGCAGCAGGTTCTGCTCGGCGCGGCGCAGGATCTCCTCGGGCAGGCCGTGCTCGCGGGCCACGTCCAAGGCGATGGAGGCGCCCACCTGATCGTAGGCCAGCTTGAAGAGCGGCCGCTTGGTGGCCGGATCGAAGAGCACGGAGGCGGAGCGGACCCGGGGGTTGCTCAGGCCGTAGGCCTTGAGGCCGGGGAAATGCGTGGCGCAGACGCACATGGCGCCGTGCTCCATGAGGCTGTCCACCACGGCCTGGGCCAGGGCGGCGCCCTGCGCGGGGTCGGTGCCCGCGCCGAACTCGTCGAGGATGACCAGGGTCTCCGCGTCCATCTGGTCCCAGACACGCGTGAGCGACCGGATCTGGGCCGAGAAAGTGGAAAGGTGCTCCTCGAGGCTCTGCTCGTCTCCGAGGAAGGCGAATATCTTGGCGTAGCGCGGCAGGCTCGATCCCTCGGCCGCGGGCACGGGCAGGCCGGAATGGGCCATGAGCGCGATGAGTCCGAGCGTCTTCAGGCAGACGGTCTTGCCGCCCGCGTTGCCGCCGCTGACGATGAGCGCGAGCTGCTCGTCCTGCAGGGCGATGTCCTGGGCCTGGACGTCCTTTCCGGCGGACAGGGCCAGGAGCGGATGGCGCGCGTCGAGCAGGCGCAGGATCGAACCGTGGGCAGGAAGCAGCGGATGGGCGTCGAGCGCCGAGGCCAGGGCCGCCTTGGCCAGGAGGCAGTCGACCTCCGCGAGGAGCTCGACCGTGGCCCGGAGCTGCGCGAGCTCCTGGCGCACGTAGCCAGTCAGCAGGGCCAGGACCTTGCGTTCCTCTTCTCGCTCCTCGTAGCGCAGCTCCTGCAGGCGGTTGTTCACGTCCACCAGGAACATGGGCTCGAAATAGCAGGTCTCCCCGGTCTGGGAATAGTCGTGGATGATGCCCGGGAAGCGGTTCTTGAAGCTGGTCTTGAGCGGCACCACGAAGCGGTCGGAGGAGATGGTGATGTAGTCCTCCTGCAGGTAGGGGGCGAGCCCCTCCTTCTGGAGGAAATCCTTCACCTTCTTGGTGCAGGTCTGGTTGATGGAGCGGATCTCCGAGCGCACGGAGAAGAGTTCGGGAGAGCTCTCGTCCTTGAGCCTGCCGTCCGGATCCAGGCAGCGCTTGAGCCCGGCGGCCAGGGTCTCGGGGTAGGCAGCGCCGTGCACGAGATCGAAGAGCGCGTCCCAGCCGCGCGAGACGAAACCGGAGAGCGCCTGGCGCAGGGACATGGCGGCGGAGAGAACGTCGCGCACGGCGACCAGGGCGTCCTGGTCGAGCACGGCATGGGGCCCGGCGACGAAGCCGAAGAGCCCCGAGAGGCTCGGCCAGCCGGGCAGTGCATAGCCGCTCTCGGCCTGCCAGGCCTGGACTTCGGCCGTGCGCGCAGTGACCAGCGCGAGCTCGCCGTCGTCCTCGATGGGTACGGTTGCGAGACAACGCTCCCGTCCGTCGTCGGACACGGCATGGCTCGCCAGCGCGGCAAGCACTTTGGGGAATTCGAGCAGGTGAAAAGTACGGCGTTCCATGGAACGGCGATGCGGCGGCCGGGCCGCTATCAGGAGAGCTTGGAGCGGACGGCGGCGCTGGCCTTGGCGCCGTCGAACTGGCCCTTATGGGCAGCCATGAGCGCCTTCATGACGGCACCCATGTCCTTCATGCCGGAGGCACCAACTTCGGCGACGGCGGCATCGACGGCCGCGGCGAGCTCCTCGTCGGAGAGCTGCCGGGGCAGATAGGCTTCGAGAAATTCGAGTTCGGCGCGCTCCCGGTCAGCAAGGTCCTTGCGGCCTGCGGCGTCGAACTGCTCGATGGACTCCTTGCGCTGCTTGGCCTGCTTGGCGATGACGTCGAGGACGTCCGCGTCGCCCAGCTCGCGCAAAAGCTCCACCTGACGGTTCTTGAGGGCCGTCTTGAGCATCCTCAAGACGGCCACCCTGATTTCCTGCCTGGCCTTGTAGGCCGTGATGAAGTCGGATTCTATGGTCTGCTGCAGACTCATGGCTTTACTGCATGTTCATCTTGCGCATCTTCTTGAGCAGACGCTTGCGGGCAGCGGCCTTCTTCTTCTTGCGCTGCACGCTGGGCTTTTCGTAGTGCTGACGCTTCTTGAGCTCGGACAGCACGCCCGCCTTTTCGATCTGCTTCTTGAAGCGGCGAAGAGCGATGTCGAAGTTGTCGCTATCGTCGAGAATGACTCCGGGCAAAGGGATCACCCCCTCCTCGTATTCTATCTCCCCTGACGGGGAAAGACGAACTAACTAACCCGCATGCCGCTTCATGGCAAGGGCTTTTTTGCGCACAGGGAACAAAAAAAAGGCGACCCGCGTTGCCGCGGGTCGCCTGGAAATACAAAAAAACAACTACGAGTGGTGGCCGCCGTTGTCGTGCGGGTGCATGGTGTCCCACAGACTTTTCAGGACGACCAGCCCCAGCCCCGTACCGACGATGGCCAGAACCGCATAGAGGACCCCGAAGAAGACGAAATGGTCGGGGCTCCACCACGGAAGGTCCCAAGGGAGGGGGCTGTGGATAGTTTCGCCGGGAATCATGTAAGCCTCCGAAATGCGTTGACGACTACTACTTCACGGCGTCCTTCAGGAGCTTGCCCGGGCGGAACTTCACGACCTTGGTCGCGGGGATGGTGATGGCCTTGCCGGTGCGGGGGTTGCGGCCGGTGCGGGCCTTGCGCTCCTCAACGACAAACGTGCCGAAACCGGTCAGGGTCAGCTTGCCCTCTTTGACCAGCGTGGCCTCGACGGCCTCCAGAAAAGAGTTCAGGGCGCGCTCGGCATTCGCCTTGGTGGTGGAAGCCTTGTCCGCGATCTTGGCAACCAGTTCAGCCTTCGTCATCTCTCCTCTCCTTTTTTTGCCTAAAAGTGTCTCACACCCACGTCCCGTTCGGGACCGAAATTTAAGCAGCCGACCCAGTATATGGATTCGGCCATATTCCCTTCGTCCCCCCCGAAGGGATGGCTTGGAACGCCCGTCGTTCCTTGCCGTTGCCTGGGCACGTTAGCCAAAAGGCGATTGCGTGTCCATAGCGGATGGGCCGGAAAATCACTTTTCATGCGGCTTCCGACACCATTTGCCGCTGCTAGACTAAATTTTTTCGACCAAGTCAAGGAGGAAATGCGAGAAAATGCGCTCACCTAGCCAGACAAACTGGTGTGTCGCAAGCTCTTCGGGGCGCGCTTGAGGGGATATCCCCCGGGCCTCGAAGTCGCTCGCCAGGGCATCGTCGAAGTATTTTTTAAGTATTGATTTCAACTGCTTACGTCGTTTCTGGAAGCACAACGAAAGGATGTTCGCGAGACTTTTCGGAGATGCGGGCCACTCTTCCGGCGGCCGCGGCACGAACTCGAGTACCGCAGAATCTATTTTCGGCTGCGGCCGAAAAACATGCGGCGGGACCTTGAAAAGAAGCCTCGGCGTGGAGAAGGCCTGCAGCCAGACGGACAGGGCGCCGTATTCCCCGCAGCCCGGTCGGGCCACGATGCGCCTGCCGACCTCGTACTGGACCATGAAGACCGCCCTGCTCCACCCCCTGGCCCGGGAGACGATCTCCCAGAGCATGGGCGAGGCCACGTTGTAGGGCAGATTGCCGATGAGACGCAGGCCCGGCAGGCCGGAGAGCCCTTCCCAGCCGAAGGTGAGGCCGTCTCCCATGATCACGCCGACCCGGGGCAGGCGCGCCTTGAGCGCTCGGGCGAGCTCGCGGTCCTTCTCGAGTACCATGACCCGCTCCGCCCCGGCCTCGAGGAGAAGCCCGGTGAGCGCGCCGTGGCCGGGGCCTATCTCGAGCACCGCAGGTGCGTCGGCCCCGTCGAACGGACCGGCGGACGCGACGATGCGCCGGGCCATGTTCGTGTCCACGAGGAAGTTCTGGCCCAGGCTGCGCTTGGCCCGCGCGTATTCGGGCCGGGAGGGGGAGTCGGTCATGAATCACTCATAGGTGCTGGTCCGAAAGTCCACCGTATCCTGCGGGAAGTCGTCGAGCTGCCGGGCGAAGGCGGCCTGCAGGAAGGAGTCGACCCACCAGAAGATGTTGTTGCGTCTAATCGAGTCCCTGAGCTTGGCCATGCGCGAGTGGCGCTCCCGCGTGTCCAGGTAGAATCCCCGCTGGATCGCCCGGGCCACGCCCTCGACGTCGTGGGGATTGACGAGGGTGGCGCCGACTTTCTGCAGCTGGGCGGCGGCCCCGGCGAACTCGGAGAGAAAGAGCATGCCGCTCTGGGTGACGTTGGCGGCACAGTATTCCTTGGCCACGAGGTTCATGCCGTCGCGCAGCGGCGTGACCAGGGCCATGTCCGCGGCCCGGTAGTAGGCCACCAGCTCGCGGCGCGGCAGGCTGCGGTACTGGTAGTGGATGGGAATCCATCCGGGCCGGGTGAACTGGCCGTTGATCTCGCCCACGAGCTGCTCGATCTCCGTCTTCAGGGCCAGATATTCCGGGATGACCTCCCTGCTCGGTACGGCGATCTGCACGAAGGTCAGCTTCTCGCACAGGTCGGGGTAGGAAAGGAAGAGCTGACGGATGGACTCCAGGCGCTCCGGTATGCCCTTGGTGTAATCCAGGCGGTCCACGCCCAGGATGATCTTCCTGTGCCGCAGGGCCTCACGGATCTCCTCCGCGGACTTGACCACGTCCTTGGCCGCGGCCATGGAGGCGAAGCTGTTGAAGTCGATGCTGATGGGAAACGAGCCCGCCCGGATGGTGCGGTTCTTCCAGGAAATGGAGACGATGTTGCCCCGGCCGCTGTGGCGCGCGTCGGGAACGAGCGCCTCCATGCACTCCACGAAGTTGCGGCGGTCACGGTGCGTCTGGAAGCCGACGAGATCGTACTCCAGAAGCGCCCGGATGATCTTGTCCCTCCAGGGAAGCTTGAGGAAGATGTCCGGGGAGGGAAAAGGAATGTGCAGGAAGAAGCCGCAGTTGCGCTCCACGCCCATGTTGCGCAGCATGAAGGCCAGGTGCATGAGGTGGTAGTCGTGCACCCAGATGTAGTCCGAGTCGCGGCTGTGGCGCGCCGTGACCTCGGCGAAACGCAGGTTCACGTCGAGATAGCTGCGCCAGTAGGCGGGCTTGAAGTTGCAGCGCGCCTGAAAATCGTGGAACAGGGGCCAGATGATCTCGTTCGAGAAGCCGTGGTAGTAGTCGCCGATCTCCTCCTGGCTCAGGAACACGGGGTGCAGGTCGTATCCGGCGTCCTGGGAGAAGTCGCCGAGGAGCTTCTTCAGGTCGGCGTCCGCCGCTGCCCCGGCCCAGCCTATCCAAAGCCCGCCACGGTTCATGAGCACCGGAGCCAGTGCCGTGACCAACCCCCCTGCCCCGGCCTTCACCGTCCAGCCCTTGTCATCCCGCGCCAGGGACACGGGCAGGCGGTTCGACACCACCACCAGCCGGACCGAGAAAGAATTCTGCATCGCCACCTCCCTTTTGCGGCCGTCGATCACCTGGGTAATTCCATTACCCATAGTAGACGTCTCCGCGCGTCAGGGCAAGGCGAGACGGAAAAAGAGGCCGGACTCCGCTCACACGCTGGTCTTCTTGCGCAGGATGCGCAGGGTCCTGCGCTTGCGGTAGCCGCGGATCAGCGGCAGGGCGACGAAGTAGGAGAGGATGGCGCAGGGCACGCCGATCATGGTCCCGCCGATGCCCATCACGACCAGCCCCTTCCAGCTCACGTCGGCGAGCTGCACGGCCGCCGCATGGAGGTCGTCGAAGCGGACGTTCAGGTCCAGTTCCCCGAAGGGCGAGAAGAGGCTGCCGACCTTGAAGTCGATGAGGTAGAAGACGACCCAGTTGAGGGGGTTGGATATCCAGGTGGCGGCGAAGGCCGCTATCTTGCTGCCGCGCACGAGGAAGGAGAGGACCAGCGCGGTGACGATCTGCAGAGGAAAAAGGGGAATCGCCGGCAGCCAACCGGCGAAGATGCCGCAGGCCACCCCCCTCGCCACGACCTCGGGCTCGGCCCTGACGCGCAGGACCTGAAGCCGGAGGAGCCTGGCCCTGCGCTGCAGGCGTTGCCACCAGGCGCGCTCGCGCACGCGGTTCCCGTTCATCTCACCCCAGCACGTCGAAACGCTCGAAGCTCATGACCATGCCCGCCCTACCCTGCGTGGCCGAGCGCAGGGCCGTGGAAAAGCCGAAAAGACCCGAAAGCGGCGCCAAGGCCTGGACCACCTTCTGGCCGGCATGGTCGTACATGTTCTCGATCTTGGCGCCCTTGCTGCCGAAAAGCCCGATGACGTCGCCCACGAACTCGCCGGGCACGGCCACCTCGACCTTCATGATCGGCTCGAGCGCCACGGGACCGGCCTTGGCCAGCGCCTCCCTGAGGGCCATGGACGCGGCCAGGCGGAAGCCCACGGCGCTCTCCCGCTTGTCCTTGCCGCGCATCTCGCGCACGCGCACGCGCACGTCGCAGACAGGGTTGCCCTGGGTGCCGCTCTGCAGCCCGTCCGAGAGCCCTTCGGCCACTGCCGTCGTGAAGGCCTCGGGCCACAGCGTCTGGTCGAACTCGAAAACGATGTCCTGTCCCTTGCCCCGGCTCCGCGGCTCGACCGAGAGCACGACGAATCCGTAATGGGCGGCGTCGCCGAGCATCTTGTCGAACTCGGATTCCGCCCCGGCCGTCCTGGAGACGGTCTCCTGGCGCACCACCTGGGGCCTGCCCGCGCGAGGCTTGAGTCCGTATTCGCGGCCCAAACGTTCAAGCATCACTTCAAGGTGCAGCTCGCCCATGCCGGAAAGGACGAGTTGTCCCGTCTCCTCGTCGTGGGCAACGTGCAGGGTCGGGTCTTCGAGCAGGAAATGGTTCAGGGCCTCGAGCAGCTTGTCGCCTTCTTCGGAGTTGCGCGGCTCGAGCGCCAGCGAAATGACCGGGGTGTAGGTGGAGATGCGTTCGAGGACCAGGGGAGCGCCGCGCAGGCAGATGGTGTCGCCTGTGCGGGCGAAACGCAGTCCGGCCACGGCCACGATGTCGCCCGCCACGGCCTCGTCGAGCTTCTCCTTGCGATCCGCGTGCATGCGGAAGAGACGCGCGGCGCGCTCGTCCTTGTCCTGGGTGGCGTTGTAGACCTCCTGTCCGGCCTCGAGCCGCCCGGAGTAGAGCCTCAGATAGACGTGCTTGCGCCCGCTCTCCATGCTGACCTTGAAGGCCAGGGCGGCAAGGGGGCCGGAGGCGTCCGTGGACAGGCCGACCTTCTCGCGGGCGAGGGGATCCAGGGCCTGTACGGGGGGCACGTCCAGCGGACTCGGCAGGTAGTCGCGCACGGCGTCGAGAACCGGCTGCACTCCGGAGTTGCGCAAAGCGGATCCGCACAGGACAGGCGTCAGCTTGAGGGACAGGGTGGCCCGGCGTACGGCCGCCCGCACCGCCTCGGCGGAAACGTCCTCGCCGGACAGATAGAGTTCCAGGAACTCCTCGTCCTCCTCGGCCAGGGTCTCGAGCATGCGCTCGCGCCATGGGGCCAGAAAGGCCTCTTCCTCCTCGCTCGGCGCGCGGCGCTCCACGGTGGCTCCCTGGTCGTCCGCGCCGAAGGAGAGGTGCTGCCGGTCCACCAGGTCGAAGACACCGCTGAAGTCCTGCCCTTCCCCGTGCGGCACGGAAAGCGGCAGGGGCTTGGCGCCCAGCTTCTCCCGCATGGCCTCGAGCACGGCGGCGAAGTCCGCGCCCAGCCGGTCCATCTTGTTCACGAAGGCGAGTTTGGGCACGTGGTATTTCTGCGACTGGCGCCAGACGGTCTCGCTCTGGGGCTCCACGCCGGACACGGCACAGAACACGCCCACGGCGCCGTCGAGCACGCGCAGGGCGCGCTCGACTTCGATGGTGAAATCGACGTGGCCCGGGGTGTCGATGATGTTGATGCGCGTGTCGCCCCACTGGCAGTAGGTGCAGGCCGAGGTGATGGTGATGCCCCGCTCCTGCTCCTCGGGCATGTAGTCCATGGTGGCCGTGCCTTCGTGGACCTCGCCCATGCGGTGGATGCGCCCGCTGTAGAAAAGAATGCGCTCGGTAAGGGTCGTCTTGCCCGCGTCGATGTGGGCGATGATGCCGATATTGCGCAGCTTGCGCACCAAGTCCAGCGGGGCCTTGGCCATGGTGCTACCCGTCCTTCAGTCCCAGGCGGGAGTGCGTGAAAGTTGCGGCCGTCAGGCCCGGCCAGAGCCAGTGGGCTTCCCCTCCCGTGCCGAAGGCCAGGGAGAAGCGCGAGAGCGCCTCTTCCAGCAGTTCGGCGGGCACGTAGGCGGCGTCGAAGTCCCGACCCACGAAATCCTCCCAGGAGCCCGCGCGGCATGTGACGCCCTTGGTCCTTTTCGGAGTGCCGAAGGCGGTGATGGTCGAATCGGGATGCAGGCGAGCCAAGGACGCGAGGTCGAAGGCTTCCTTGTTCTCGCAGAACACCCCCAGGGATCGGCTGGCCGGGGCCAGCCAGAGTCGGCCTCCGGAAGGCGGCTCGAGCCCCTCCCCTGCATCGTTCCCGGTCCCGAGAAGCATGGACAGGCCCGCCCCGCCAGCCTTGCCGAGAGTCGCACACTGCCGCTTCCAGACAGCAGGAGAGGCCGCAAAGACGTCCTCCTGCCCCGCCAGTTCCAGAGCCGCCAGGACTCCGTCTTCCCATACCGCATGCTCGGGCCTGACCACGGCAACCGCCCGTGCCCCGCTCGTGCGGGCCGGAAGCAACGCGGCCAGGAGCTTGAGCGGAGAGACCGGGGTCGCGGGCAGTAGGATGCAGACCCAGTCCAGGGGCCAGGCGGCCCTGAAGGTCGCAAATCCCGCTCGTCGCTCGACGACCTCGAAACGGGCGGATTCCGCCGGGGGGAAAAGGGCGTACTGGGCGGCGATGCAGCGTTTGAACGCCGCCTTGTCGGCCTCGTCGACCACGTCGTAGGCGGCGGCGAAGACCCCGTCCGGGAGCGCGCAACGCTCAAGTGGAGTGAGTATCTCGTAGTTCATGGGCAAAAAAGCGGCGGCCCCCAGGAAGGAACCGCCGTCGTCAGATCGTGTGAAGGATCACAGCCAGTCGAACCACTGCTTCCAGCTCCCGTGCTCCTTGGCCCGCTCGTTTTCGGAGCGGTTCTTCTGATACTCGAAATAGGCGAGCTGGGACATCTTCTGGGCGTACTGCACGATGTCCGGAAGATCCTTGAAGTTCTGCGAGACGAATTCGTAGCGGTTCCAGGCCGGGCCATACTGTTCGTTCTTCCAGTAGAAATCCGCGACGTACAGCTCGTGGTCCGCCAGGAAGCGGCGGCACTTGTCGATGTAATAGTCGGATTCCTTGGCGTACTTGGTGTCCGGGTGCTCTTCCTTGAGGCGGTAGAAGTATTCCAAGGCCTCGTTGATGTTCGTCTGAGGCCTGTCGATGGAGGCGAACTGCTTGTAGTCGCTCACCCCGACCTGGAAGAGCACGTAGGGAATATGCTCGCTGCGCGGATGCAGCGACTCGTATTCCTTGTACGCGGCTGAGGCTTCTCCGTACTTTTCGGCCAGGAACCACGCGTCGCCGAGGGAAAGCTCGGCCTGCAGGGTATAGGGGCTGAAAGGATAGCGGTCCTTGAGCTTCTGGAAGTAGTCGGCCGCATCCTCGTACTTCTTGTTCTGCATGGCCTCGTTGCCGTTTTCGTACAGCTCCTGCGCCGTATCCGCAGGCGCCTCCATGAAGTACCTGTCTATCAAGGCGCAGCCCGAAAGCAGAAGGACCAGGCAGAGAAGCGCTGCGGCGCGGATAGTATGCTTATTTACCATGGTGTTCCAGATAGGACATCATATTGTGCGCAGCCACTGCTCCGTCGCCCACGGCGGACGCGACCTGGCGGCAGGTCTTGGAGCGGATGTCGCCGGCGGCGTAGATGCCGGGAATGTTGGTGCGCATTTCCTGGTCGGTGATGAGGAAGCCGTGGCCGTCCTTCTGCAGACTCTCCGGGAAGAAGGCGCTCCCCTGCGGCTCGAAGCCGACGAAGATGAACACGCCGTCCAGGGGGATGTCGCGGATCTCGCCGTTCTTGAGGTCCTGGAGGGTTATTCCCGTGACCTCGGTCTCGCCGAGGATGCGCAGCACGACCGAACTGCGCAGTATCTGCATCTTGGGGTTCACGAAGCACTTGTTCTGGTAGCACTTCGTGGCCCGGAAGTCGTCGCGGCGATGGATGAGGTGCAGCTTCTTGACCAGACGGGCAAGGTACAGCGCCTCCTCCAGGGCGGAATTGCCGCCGCCGATGACGGCGACTTCCTTGTCCCTGAAGAAGTTTCCGTCGCACAAGGCGCAGTACGACACGCCGCGGCCGGTCAGTTCCTTCTCGCCGGGCAGCCCGAGGCGCCGGTACTGGGCTCCGGAACAGATGAGCACGACCCTGCCCGCTATCCATTCGTCGCCCACGAGCACCTTGTGCAGTTCCTCGCCGGGTTCGATGGCCTTGACCTCGTCATTGAAGCGGGCGGATTCCTCGTGTTCCCAGCTCTTGACCTGAGCGGCCATGCGGTCGGCAAGCTCCCAGGCCTCGATTCCTTCGGGGAACCCGGGGTAGTTGTCGATGCGCTCGGTCATGAGCATCTGCCCGCCGGTCGAGAGCTTCTCGACCAGGGCGACATTGAGGTGGGAACGCAGCAAATAGAGGGCGGCCGTCATGCCGGCCGGACCGCCCCCGATAACCACGGCGTCGAAGGTCTTCATGGATTACAGCGCTTTCTGGCTGATCATTTCCTTGATGCTGGACTTGGAGACGGCACCGGTGACCTGGTCCAGGACCTCGCCGCCCTTGAACAGGATCAGGGTGGGAATGGCGCGGATGCCGTACTTGCTCGGGGTGTTCGGGTTCTCGTCCACGTTCATCTTCACGATCTTGACCTGACCGGTGTACTCGCCGGCCAGCTCCTCGATGACGGGGCCAAGGGCACGACACGGGCCGCACCAGGGTGCCCAGAAATCCACCAGAACGGGAAGGTCGCACTGCAGCACTTCAGCCTCGAAGTTGCTGTCGGTCACCTGAATAGCCATGCTCTACTCTCCTTTTTGCTTTCTGGTGCGATCGCCCCGGCGACCGCGCGCCGCGCCGCATGGCGGGCTGCGCGCCGGGAGCGCAATGGTCGTAAACTATAAGCCCCGGATGCCCATTGTCAACCTGGCGAGAATCGCGGTTCCGCCCGCGTCCGTCAAGGATTTTCGGGTACGCGGCGGTAGTCGTCCGGAACCGGACGACCGCGCGCGATAGCGTCCAGCATCAGGTCGTGGCGGAGACCGGCCGCAAACAGCCGTTCGCCAGCATACGCGATCATGGAGGCATTGTCAGTACACAGCTCCCTGCCCGGAACCAGGAAGTCGATGCCCCGGCGCTCGGCCATGTCCGCCATGGTCTTGCGCAGCATGCCGTTGGCAGCCACTCCGCCGGCCATGACCAGGCAGGAGGCGTCGGGCATGCGGTCCAGCGCCCGCTCGGTCTTGATGCGCAGCGTCTCGGCGATGCTGTGCGAGAGCGAGGCCAGCACCGCGCCGAGCTCGTCGCGTATCGCCGAGGGCACGCCGAGTCCGCCCTCCTCCGCCACTCCGGCCGCAAGGCGCGGCAGCCGCAGATGCGGGCGCTTCTCGATGAGCTGGGCGAAGGCCGTCTTGAGCCCGCTGAAGCTGAAATCGAGGTTGTCGTTATCGACGTAGGGCTTCGGGAAGAGCCCCGGCACAGGCTTCGCGTCCCGCGAGAGCTCGTCCACGTACTTCCCCCCTGGATACGGCAGGTTGGCCGCCTTGGCCGCCTTGTCGAAGGCCTCGCCCGCCGCGTCGTCCAGCGTGCGGCCGAGCAGCCTGAAGCGGGTGGGGGATTCCATGCGGTACAGGTGCGTGTGCCCGCCCGAGACGAGGAGACCGAGGCCGGGAAAGGAGATGGGCCGCTCTATGCCGGCGGCGAGCAGGTGGGCGTGCAGATGGTTGACGCCGACCAGCGGCAGGTCCAGGGCGAGGGCCAGTCCCTTGGCGAAGCCGAGCCCCACGAGCAGGCTGCCGAGCAGCCCCGGACCGCGCGCCACGGCGATGCCCGAGAGGTCGGACGCGCGGAGTCCCGCATCGGCCATGAGCGCCTCGTACAGGGGCTCGATGACGCGCATGTGCTCGCGCGAGGCGAGCTCCGGCACGACGCCGCCGAACAGGGAGTGCATGTCGGCCTGGGAAGCCAGGCGTTCGGCACGCACCCTGCCCTGTTCGACGAGCGCCAGTCCGGTCTCGTCGCAGGAAGTCTCGATTCCCAGGACCGGCATCAATACCCGTGCTTGCGATAGATCTCGCGCACCTTCTCGACCTCGAGGGGCGAGCCGATGATCAGCGGCACCCGCTGGTGCAGCGCGGTGGGCTGGATGTCCAGTATGCGGTGCACGCCGTCCGTGGCCAGGCCCCAGGCCTGCTCGGCGACGAAGGAAAGCGGATTGGCCTCGGACATCAGGCGCAGCTTGCCCTTGGGCTTCTTGGGATCGCGCATGTCCGCGGGGTAGAGGAAGACGCCGCCGTAGAGCAGCGTGCGGTGGAAGTCGGCCACCAGGGAGCCGATGTAGCGCGAGCTGTAGGGGCTCTTGCGCTCGTTGTCGATCTCCTTGAAGTAGTCCACAACCTCGCGCGTGGCCGCATCCCAGTAGCGCGTGTATCCCTCGTTGATGCTGTAGATGGAGCCGCGCTCCGGAATCTTGATGTCCGGGTGCGAAAGCAGAAACTCGCCCACGCTCGGGTCCAGGGTGAAACCGTGCACGCCGCTGCCCGTGGTCATGACCATCATGGTCGAGGAGCCGTACAGGCAGTAGCCGGCGGCCACCTGGTTCACGCCCTGCTGCAGGAGGTCTTCCAGGGTGGCGGGCTGCTCCGAGGGCGTCTTGCGGCGGTAGACCGAGAAGATCGTCCCGATGTTGATGTTGGCCTCGATGTTGGAGGAGCCGTCCAGCGGGTCGAAGATCAGCACGTAGTCGCCCGTGGGGAAACCGGCCGGAATCTCAATGATCCCCTCGTTCTCCTCCGAGGACATGGCGCAGATGACGCCCGCGCGGGACATGCGGTGGATGAGCACGTTGTTCGAGTACTCGTCCAGCTTCTTGACCTCCTCGCCCTGCACGTTGATCTCGCCGGTGAACCCGAGCACGTCGACGAGGCCGGCCTTGGTCACCTCGCGCGAGATGATCTTAAAGGAGAGGATGAGCTGATTGAGCAGGTGCGTGAACTGACCACGCGCCATGGGCGATTTTTTCTGATTGAGCAGCAGGTGTTCGGTAACATTGACTTCAGGCATGGCGTCCTCCTCAGGATGGATCGCAGCGCATATTCAGTGATGAAGGCCTAACTCTGGGGCACGTCCCGGACGAGATAGACGATGGGCTCATCGCCCACATAGCGGGCCAACCACGTATACGTCGCCCGCGCGTCTTTCAATTCGACCTGCCCTTCCACGTCGCTCGCGAGCATCTTCGCCCACGGGAAATCCAGCAGCTGCTTGGCCGTGTCCTCGTCCCCGCCGGGCCAGAGGATGGCCTTCGGCGAGAGGACGATGAGCTTGTCCGGCGCAGGGCAGAACTGCATGAGATTGCGGAAATCGAAATGGACGACCGTGAGGCCGATCCAGGAGCGGTTCTTGGTGTAGGCGTTGGCCAGATAGATCTCGGGGCCGAGGTCCGTGGGCTGGACGAGCGAGCGCATGCGGCCGTCGTTCCAGGCCTCCCCGACGTCGAGCAGGGGTTTGAGGTCGATCGGCTTCAGGCTGTAGCCAGGCTGCTGGTCGATGATCTCACCCGTGCTCTCGACGACGATCACGCCGGAAACCCAAGGGTAGCGCGTGAAGACGATCTGGAACCAGGCCTTCTCCGGATAGGCGTCCTGCGACTCGACGACGCGGATCAGCTCCTGGAGCTTGGCGTCCACGGGCAGGAACAGCTTGGCCAGGAGCTCCTGGCTCGCATCGGAGAACTCACCGGGCTTGAGCTCGATCTGCGGGTTGGGGTCTATACCGTTCTTGACCCATTTGTAGGTCTTTTTGACCTTGGTGCAGCCGAGCAGGGCAAAGGCTACCAGAACGAAAACGAGCAGGTGCTTTCGGGTCATGTTCTCAGGCGTGAGTAAAGGTTTATCCGGCAGTTTCGACATATAGCCGAAGTGGGCCGGCAAGACAATGCGCCATGGGAGGACGGCCGGGTCCGTCGGCAGTCCCCGTCAGGCTCCCGCGCGGGCCTCGAGACGCTCAGCCAGCAGGGAGAGGGAGCGGACGAGCTTGTTCTTGGCCCGCTGCATGGGCGCCCCGGAGATGAAATCCGCCTCGTCGAGAAGCTTCTCGGCAGGCTCTTCCGCCGGGGCGCTGGCCCGAAGCTCCTTGACCTCCTCGATACGCTTCTGAAGGTGCCCCTTCTCAAGGCCAGTGGCGCGTCCGGAGAGTTCGCGCAGGATCTCGAGGGCCCCGGCGTAGTCCCCCTGGGACACGAGCAGTTCGGCCATGGTCCGCGTGCGCAGATTGCCTTCGCCATCCGCGGCGGCTGCGGCAGCCTCGTCGGGGACGGCGGCAGCATCACCGCCCTCTTCCTCGGCGGCCTCGAACGTGAAGTCCGTATTCTCGTGGCGCTCGGGGGCGGAGGCGACGGGCTCCGGCGCCGCAGCGGGACGCGGAGCCGGGAAATCGAGAAGGTCGTCCTCCAGGGGAAGGCGGCCGGTTATGGCCTCGAAACCTTTGAGAAGCACGTCGGCCCAGGTGATGTCCCGTCCGCCGAGATGGGCGGAGAGGAAGTTGAGGGCCACGGCGGCGTCCTTCGAGCGCTCTCCGGCGCGGTCCGCCCAGAGCGCCCAGAAGGAGGGATATTTGGAGAGCAGGCCCGCCAGGGTCTCGACTTCCTCGAGGGCCTGGTCGTCCCGCTCCATCTGATGCAGGATGTCGATGAACAGGAGACGCGCCTCCATGTGGTCGGGATGGCGTGAAAGCCCCTGGCGCAGAGTCTCTCCGGCCTGGATGAGCATCCCGGACTCGGCGTAGAGCTTGGCAAGGGGGTAGAAGACCTTGGAAGTGGGGTCGGAGGCGAACAGTTCCTGAAAGAGCTCGATCTTATTTTTCATCGATTTGGGCTCCGGCCGTGTCTCCCGCGCTCGCGCGGTCCTGCTCCGGGAAAAGGTAGAGGATCTCGTTGTCGCGCACGAAATTGGTCTGGGCCCGCACTGCGCGCTCCATGTGTTCCCGGTCCGACTTGAGAAGGCGGATGTCCTGGGAGAGCTCGAGGCTCCTTTGGTCCACACTCTTCAGCTTGGCCGCCAGGTCTTCGTACCTGGCCCGCATGTCGCGGTAGGCGAAGAGCCCCTGGTTGCCGATGAAGACGAGGCCGAGCAGCGTCACGTTGGCGGCGAGCAGGATGATCAGGAACGCGCGTCGCAGGACCATGTATCCACTGACCTCACTGGAGGAAACGGGGCTTCGACCCGTCGCGTTCGAGCGCTGCGAGCGGGCCTTTGAGTTCGTCCAGGAAGCTGGCCGTGGCGCTCTCTATGCGCTCCACGTCGTCCTCCTGCAGGTCGATGTGGTCGACCTTGGACAGGAAAGCCTTGAGATGCTCGAATTCCTTGAGCAGATCCTTCCCGAGTTCGAGCCTCTCGATCTGCGGCTCGAGTTCCAGGATGGTCTGCAGGCAATTGGTGATGCGGAACATCAGGTGCAAGGACTTCCCTTCCTTCATCGCCCCCTCGTGATGCAACACGAATGCCAATCTGCCATCATTACTCGGTCTTCGCCCATATGACGTAGAAAGACCGCATATAATTCCATCCGGAATATACAGTCAATGCGAGAGCGATGTAAAGCAGCACCTCTCCGATCGGCCTCGGATCGAGTGACCCGAGGGGAAAATGGAGGATCAGGGGGCACAGGGCCACTATCTGAAGGATGGTCTTCAGCTTGCCGTAGCGGTCGGCGGCGATGACGAGCCCCTTGTCCGCGGCCATGGCACGCAGGCCGGTGACCATCAGCTCGCGGGCGATGATCAGCACGGCCACCCAGGCCGGCGCCCAGGAAAGCATGACCAGCATGACCAGCACCGAGCAGATCAGCAGCTTGTCGGCCAGGGGGTCGAGGAACTTGCCGAGATTGGAGACAAGGGCCTGACGCCGCGCGACCATGCCGTCCACCATGTCCGTGAGCGCCGCCGCAATGAAGATTACCAGCGCGATCCAGCAGGTGACGCGGTTGGGAAAGTACAGCAGGAAGACGAGCAGCGGTACCGCCGCGATGCGCAAAAGCGTCAGCTTGTTGGCGAGATTGAACATGCTGCTTACTCGGGCTTGTCTGGGGATGCCGCGGCTTCCAGGCTCTTGCCCACCTCGGCGACGATGTTGCGGGCGAGTTCCTGCAGGGCCGCCTTGACCGGCGTGTCTTCGTCCAGGAGGACAACCGGCTTGCCCAGATCGCCGGCCACCACGGTGGCGGGATCGAGAGGGATGGCACCGAGGAAGGCCAAGCCATAGCGCTCGGCCAGTTCACGGCCGCCGCCCTTCTTGAACAGGTCGATCTCCTGGTGGCAGTGGGGGCAGATGAGCCCGCTCATGTTCTCCACCACGCCCAGGATGTTGGCCTTGGCGTACTGCAGGAAGTTCACGGCCTTGCGCACGTCGGCCAGGGAGATCTCCTGTGGGGTGGTGACGATGACGCACAGGGCGTCGGGAATGGTGCGCAGCACGGTCATGTGCTCGTCGCCGGTGCCCGGAGGCGAGTCGATGACCAGGAAGTCGAGCTCGCCCCAGGAGACGTCCGCCACGAACTGGCGGATGGCCGAGGTCTTCATGGGCCCGCGCCAGAGCACGGCCTGATCCGGGTCCTTGAGCAGCGACTCCATGGAGACGACGAAGAGATTATCGTTGTATTTCTTCGGCTTGACGATATTGCCTCGGTCGACCTCAAGCTGCCCCTTGATGCCGAGCAGGCCGGGGATGGAGGGACCGTGGATGTCCACGTCGAGGATGCCGACGCGGTGTCCCAGGGCGGCCAGCGCCGCGGCGATGTTCACGGCCACGGAACTCTTGCCCACGCCGCCCTTGCCGCTCATGACGAAGAGCTTGTAGCGGATCTTGGCCAGGGTGCTTTTGATGAGCTCGTCCTGCATGGCCTGGGCGGCCGAGCCGCCCTTTCCGCCGCTGCCGCAGGAAGAACAGGAATTCGATGCCATGGTCGTGTTCCTATTTCTAAAGATGTTCGCAATAGGGCTATGCCATAGCCCTATGCGCCCCGGAGGGCAAGGGGAACACGGCAGGCGGCCTTCCCCGCCGCACCGCGCCTGCCTGTCCTACTCCTCCCAGCCGTGCTTCCCGACGAGGTCCACGAACATCACGCCGAGGCGGTCCTCCGCGCGCACGAGCCCGCGTTCCTTGCGCACCACCTTGAGCATCTGCGTGCGTTTCGCCGGACCTACGGGGATGACCAGTATCCCGTCGTCCGCGAGCTGGTCCACGAGGGGCCTGGGCACTTCAGGGCCGCCTGCGGTGACGATGATGCGGTCGAAGGGTGCCTCCTCGGGCCAGCCGAGCGTACCGTCATCGAGCTTGAGCTTGACGAAGAGGTACTTGAGCCGGGCCAGACGGTCGCGCGCCTGCTGGTGCAGCTCCTTCACGCGCTCCACCGTGAATACGTCCGCGCCCATCTCGGCCAGCACGGCGGCTTGGTAACCTGAGCCGGTGCCGATCTCGAGGACCTTCATGCCGGGCTTGAGCTCCAGGAGCTCGGTCATGAACGCGACGATGTAGGGCTGGGAGATGGTCTGGCCGAAGCCGAGGGGCTGGGGGCGGTCGTCGTAGGCCTGGGCGGCCAGGGCCTCCTGCACGAAACGATGGCGCGGGACCGTGCGCATGGCGCGCAGGACCTCGGGATCGCGCACGCCTCTGGCTTCGATCTGTTCGCGCACCATGCGCTCGCGCTTGCGGACTGGGTCGATGCTCATGTGAATTCGTGGATGGCTTAAGCGGGCGCCCCGACGGGCAAAGTCCCGCGTCGCAGGCTTGCAATGCATGGTTTAGGCATTCAAGTCAACTCAATCGGCTCCCCCCCTCTCCCGACAGATCCGGCGGCACCGGCCCCGAGCCTCGGTTGACAGCCCGATGCGCATCCGCCAAAGTGCAGCATAGAATAAAACGTCGACCCTTCGGAGGACGCCATGCTGTGCGTGGGCGAGCTGATGACCCGTGATCCGGTGGTCCTGCACGATTCGGATACGCTTGCGACCGCGAGGACCACCATGGAACGGCGCCGCATCCGCCATCTCCCGGTCGTCGGCCCGGACGGCAGATTCGTGGGCCTGCTGACGCATCGCGACCTCCTCTCCTTCACCATCTCCCAACTCGCGGACATCGACGACACCGCGCAGGATGAAATCGACGCCTCAATCATGGTCGGCACGGTCATGCGCCAGGGAGTCATGGCCGCCGAGCCGGGCACACCCGTGCGCGAGGCAGCCCAGATCATGCTCGACAACAAGTTCGGCTGCCTGCCCGTGGTGGACAAGGGCAAGGTGGTGGGCATCCTGACCGAGGCGGATTTCATCAAGTTGACCATCGGCCTGATGGACGAATTGGCCCGCATCAGGAACGGCTGACCTGTGCCGCCTGGATGAACGAAAAGCGCCCCGGAACGGCCGTTCCGGGGCGCAATATTTTTACAAGACGAATGCAAAAAATTTTCTAGAAAAAATTTTATTCCTGCCAGGACAGCGAATTACCGCGCCTCCCCGACAAGCACTCCCGGACGGTGTCCGCTCAGAACATGTCGGCGAGGTGCTCCTGCCCTTCCACCGACCGCGCCATCTCGCGCAGGATGCGCAGGCTCTCCTCGGCCTCCTGGGGGTCCAGGATGCGCAGGGCGAAGCCCGCGTGGACGATGAGGAAGTCTCCCACCTTGGCCTCGCCTTCGGTCATCATCAGGGAAGCGTTGATGAACGTGTCGCCCTCACCGACGCGGCAACGGGCCACGCCGTCTTCGATCTCCTCGATGCGAACGGGAATCGCAAGGCACATGATGTCTCTCCTCTTCGCTCGACGGACGGATCAGGCCTTGGCCGTGTAGCCGCCGCCGGCGCGTGAAATCTCTTCCAGCACCACCTTCGCGATCTCGGGCATGCGCTCGGCTATGCACGGGGAAACCTCGACGGCCATGGTCTGGAAGTCGTACGGCTCGACGCCGATGACCACCGCCTCCGGGCGATGGCCCGCGATGTCGCAGTAGATCAGCGTGTCCACGAGGTCAGTTTGATGCATCGAGTTCTTGAAGGCAAGGCTCTTTCTGAGATCGTCCCCGGTGAGACGGTAAATGCTCCCCGGATCACCGTCGCCGAGCACCGCGTCCACGACGATCAGCAGGTCGGACTCCATGATCGGCTCCATGAGGCGCATGCCGAGCGTGCCGCCGTCGAACAGGCTGACGTTCCCGCTGAAATCGTAGTTCTTCTCGAGCCACTCGACGGTGCGCACCCCGAGGCCCTCGTCAGACCACAGGATGTTGCCGACCCCCATGACCAGGATTCGTTTCGTCTCCGTCTGCTCCATGCGTCCGTCCTTGGAAGAAAAAGGGAACCTGGCCCTTTCGGGCCAGGTTCCCGGAGTGGTCGTGCGGTGCCGCTTCCTACAGGATGCGGAACTTGTGGACCTCGTTGCTCTGGGAGTCGATGACGTGCACGCCGCAGGCGATGCAGGGGTCATACGAGTGCACGGTGCGCAGGATCTCGACCGGACGCTTCGGATCGGCGATCGGAGTGCCCATGAGGGCCTCTTCCACCGCGGAGAGCTGGCCGGTCTCGTCACGGGGCCCGAGGTTCCAGGTGGAGGGCACGACGAGCTGGAAGTTGTCGATCTTGCCGCCCTTGATGTGGATCCAGTGGGACAGCGAGCCGCGCGGCACGTCCGCCCAGCCCACACCGTAGGCTTCGTCCGGCATCTTCCAGTCCTTGTAGATGTCGAGCTTGCCCTTGGAGACGTTGGAGGCCAGCTGATCCAGCCAGACTTCCATCTTGCCGGCGATGACCATGGTCTGGATGCCGCGGGCGGCCGTACGGCCGAGGGTGGAGAAGAGGGCCTCGGGGCCGACGCCCAGCTTCTTGAGGACCATGTCCACCGCGGGCTTGAAGTCCGGATGGCCCTTGGCGTAGGCCACCAGGCACTGCGCCAGGGGGCCGACTTCCATGGCCTTGCCGTCGTAGCGGGGAGCCTTGAACCAGGAGTACTTCTCACGGTCGTCCAGGCTCGTGTACATGGGCTCGGTGACGCCCTTCCACGGATGCAGGGCGGCGGAACCCTTGTACCAGGAGCGGGCCACGTGCTCTTCGATCTTCATCTGGTCGAAGGCCATGGGCTTGCCGAGGTCGCGGCCCATGATCACGCCCGGGGGCATGTAACGGGAGTTCAGATCGTACTCGTCGGTCGGGAACTCGCCGCAGCAGAAGAAGTTCGTCGTGCCGCCGATCTTCGCCCAGTCCTTGTAGTAGCTGGCGACGGTAAGCAGGTCGGGGATGTAGACCTCGTCGATGAACTTCTTGGTCTCACGGAAGAGCTGACGGAACTCCTCGATGCGCTCGGGGCGCAGGCCGTCGTAGTTGGTCACGCCGCCCACGACCATGAACTGGGTGTGCGGGTTCTTGGCGCCGAAGACGGCCATGGCGCGCGCGGCCTTGATCTGCAGGCGCAGGGCCTCCAGGTAGTGGGCCGTGGCGATGAGGTTGACCTCGGCGGGCAGGTAGTAAGCCGGGTGGCCGCCGAGGAAGTAGGCGTTGGTGAAGATGCCGAGCTGGCCGGAGGCCACGAAGGCCTTCAGCTTGTCCTGGACGGCCTTGAGATCGGCAGCGGTGGTCTTGCGGTTGGGCGAGATGTCGTTGGCGATCTTGGCGGCCTTGGCCGGGTCGGCGGTCAGCGCGGAGGTGACGTCCACCCAGTCCAGGGCGTGCAGGTGATAGAAGTGCACGATGTGGTCGTGCAGGAACTGCTGCGCGAGCACGAGGTTGCGCATCAGGGTGGCGTTCTCGGGGATCACGACCTTGACGGCGTTGTCCACGCAGCGCACGGAGGCGACGGCGTGCACGTTCGTGCACACGCCGCAGGAGCGCTGGGTGAAGTGGGCGGCGTCGCGGGGGTCACGGCCCTTGAGGATGATCTCGAGGCCGCGGAAGAGCTGTGCCGAGGTCCAAACGTTCTTGACGTAGCCTTTCTCGACCTCGACCTCGACACGGTAATGGCCCTCGATGCGGGTGATCGGGTCCACCACGACGGGGCCGCTGAAGTTCTGGGCAAACGGAGTGGCCATCACTCCGGGAGCCTGCGTCTTACATCCGGACATGTGTATTTCCTCCCTTGGGGAAAGCGGCTGGGTTCTGTTCTCCTGACACCTGACGAACGGGCCTTACATCTGCACGTAGAACGGGCTCATGGCGTCCCAGAAATTGGGCTCGCTGCAGCCGATGCAGGGGTGGCCGGCCTCGACGGGCCAGTTGGTCTGGTTGAACTTCACCGTCGGGCAGTTGTTGAAGGTGTAGGGACCGCGGCAGCCGAGCTCGTAGAGGCAGTAGCCCTTGCGCGCTTCCTCGGAGTCGAAGGAAGGAGCGAACATGCCCTGGTCGAAGTACTTCTGGCGCGGGCAGTGGTCGTGGACGGTCTCGCCGTAGAAGGCCAGCGGACGGCTGTACTCGTCCAACTCGATCTTCTTGCCCTGCAGGTACAGGACCACGGCGCCGACGAAGTTGTAGGGATTCGGGGGGCAGCCGCCGATGTTGATGGCCTTGATGCCCTTGTCCTTGAACGCGTCGTTCACGCCCTTGGCACCCGTCGGGTTGGGCTTGGCGGCCTGCACGCCGCCGAAGTTCGCGCAGTTGCCGATGGCGATGACGGCCTTGGCCTTGGGGGCCACTTCGGCGACCAGGTCGTACATGGTCTTGCCGGCCACCTTGCCGTAGATGCCGCCGTCCTTCATCGGGATGGCGCCCTCGACGACGCAGATGAAGCCATCGGGATTGTTGATGGCGCTGTGCAGGGCTTCCTCGGCTTTCTCGCCGGCGGCAGCCATAAGGGTTTCGTGGTAGTCCAGGGAAATGGTATCCAGGATCAGGTCGTCGATCATGATCGGCTGAACGGCGCGAAGGACCGACTCGGAACAGCCGGTGCACTCGGCGCAGTGCAGATACACGACGCTGGGCCTGCGCTTCTGGGTCAGCGCGGCGGCGACTTCGGTCGCCCCCGAGGCACCGAGGCCCAGAACCGCCGACACCGCGGCGCAGAACTTCATGAAGTCACGGCGCGAGACGCCGTTCGCCTGCAGCCGCTCCTCGGCGCTCCTGTCTCCGTGTCCCACGTGAATTTTCATTCGAACACCTCCAAGGTCAAAGGATCACCTGTTGCCGATTGCCATGCACCCTATGCCACCAGCCGGAAAACCAACCGCCTTTCCGGCCGGATGAAGCCGTGCGCACCACCGCCTTGGCGACAGTGATGTACGCATTGTTTCCCGGCGTTCCACCGGGTCTCCTGAAGCAGCCGTCAGTCCGCATTGCTCCGGCGTCCGCAGAAGTTTGTAACGGTTTAATACAAGTACCCCCCGTCTACTCGAATTCCAACCGCGCCGTCAATACAATTTCAGTTTTTATCAGTGCGTGGAGCCTTGCCACGCGCGGAGTTGCGGAGTTCGTCGATAGTGGCATGAATGATAATTTCGTAACACCACATGGACCGCAACGGCTCCCCTTTGCCGCACCTGATCACAACCGTACCGGGTGCACGTATGCCCCAGGATGTTTGACACGGCCCGAAAAAAACCTACGATGCTCCCCGTCCCGACCGTGGACATTCCCCCAAACCACAACCCCGGATGCAGCATGCAGATTTCCCGTTTCATCAGCGTCATATTCGGCTTGGCCGTGCTCGCCGCGGCCGTCTTCGTCGGCGTGAGCTATTTCAGCGACACCACGCCGCCTCTGGTTTCAGTCCGGCTCGAAGGCACCGCGGTCAACCGCGACCACGATATCGTGATCGACCTTGCGGACGAAGGCTCGGGGCTGCGCTCCGTGGTCGTCACCGCTGACCAGGACCAGGCGCACGTCGTGCTCCTGGACAAGAAGCTCGACGGAGCCAAGAAGGCCGAGGTCAAGGTGCATCTCGGGGATACATCCTTCAAGGAAGGCCCCTTCACCCTGCACATCGAGGCCGCGGACGCCTCGGCCTTCCACTTCGGCGCCGGCGCCAAGCAGACGGTCGACCAGCAGCTCACGCTGGATACCCGCAAGCCCGTGATCGACCTGCAGAGCCAGTTCCACAACCTCACGCGCGGCGGCTCCGGGCTCGCCGTGTACACGGCCGACGAGAACCTGAGCCGCACCGGCGTCAAGGTCGGCGACTTTCTCTTCCCGGGATACCGGCTCGCCGACGGGCGCTACGCCTGCCTCTTCGCCTTCCCGTGGTTCATGTCGGTGAACGACTTCTCTCCCGTGCTCGTCGCCGTGGACATGGCTGGAAACGAACGTGATCGCCCCCTGCCCTTCCACGCGAACGACAAGCAGTTCAGAAACGACAACATCAACATCTCCGACCGTTTTCTCGACGACAAGATGCAGCAGTTCGAGAGCGACTTTCCGGATCTGAAGAGCAATCTGGAGATATTCCTCAAGGTCAACCGCGATCTGCGCAAGAAGGACATGGCCCATCTGCTCGAGCTCGGGGCCACGAGCATGCCCGAGGTCATGTGGAAGGAGGCCTTCCTGCGGCCCGAAGGGCAGACCATGTCCCAGTTCGCCGACCACCGCACCTACATCTACCATGGCCAGAAGATCGACGAGCAGGTGCACACGGGCATGGACATCGCCAACGTGGCCAACACCCCGGTGCAGGCCACGAATCCCGGCAAGATCGTCATGGCCCAGTTCTTCGACATCTACGGCAACGCGGTGGTCATCGACCACGGCCTGGGCCTCATGTCGCTCTACGGCCACCTGAGCCAGATCAACGTACACGTGGGCGACATGGTGACCCGCGGCCAGGTCATTGGCCATTCCGGCGCCACGGGCATGGCCGGCGGCGACCATCTGCACTACGAGATGTTCGTCTCCGGACAGTCGGTGAACCCCACGGAGTGGTGGGACCCGCACTGGGTGAAGGACAACTTCTTCAGCAAGCTCGGCGGCAAGTAGCCCGTCGGGTCGAGACTGAACGGCGAAGCCGAAGGGCCGTCCGGAAACGGGCGGCCCTTTTTCGTGCGCTCTTCCGCATCCGCCCCCCTTCCTGCTGGCCCGCCTGCCCGGTCACAGCCTCCCCGTTCCTCTCCTTGCTGAAGCCGGACGCAAAAAAAGCGGGGCGGCCCAGGTGGGCCGCCCCGCTGTCGTGCATGATCGTGTCCGGAAGCCGCTACCAGTCGCTGCGCGCCCGCTGGGCCGCAAGCGCCTTGGCCTGCTCCTCGTAGTCCTTGAAGCCTGCCTGGTGCAGCGCGTCGAGCACGGTCTGCTCCCAGTTCCAGGCGGCGTAGATGACCGGCTTGTGGAAGGTGCCGCGGAAGGACTCCATCTCCTGGCGGTAGAAGGTCTCCTTGCTCGAGTCCATGTTCTCGCGCAGCTGCTCGGCAAGCCTCGTCAGCTCGCCGTCGTACCACTCGCGCAGGTCGTCCGGCGTGGAGTACTTCTTGAGCACGTGGCCGTAGTTGTTGTCGGTCAGGATCTTTTTCAGGCGCTCCATGTGGCGAGCCTTGAGCCAGGCGCCGAAACCGGAGACGGGGATGTTCTCAGCCTCCACGGCGGCCATGTCGAACTTGGTCTGCTGGTAGGTGTCAGGCACCACCGAGGCCGAGACGATGCCCGCCACGCAGACCAAGCCGCGCAGGATCTCGGAGTTGGACACGCCCTGGCCGCAGAAGCCGACCTTCTTGCCGAGCTTCTGACCGGTGAAGATGGTCACGAGGATGGCCCAGACGACCGCCGGATCCTCCTCGTCGTAGATGTGCTTGAGGTGCGAGTTGTCGCGGTCCGTGGCCAGGACCATCTGGGTCATGTCGTTGGAGCCGATGGAGAAGCCGTCGAACTCGGAGAGGAACTCCTTGGCCAGGATGGCGTTGGAGGGAATCTCGGACATCTGGATGAGCTTCAGGCCGTCCTCGCCGCTCTTCAGCTTGTGCACGAGCTCGAGGTAGCGCTTCATGCTGCGGGCTTCCTCGATGGTGCGCACGAAGGGCAGCATGAGCTGGAGGTTCTTGCCGCCGAAGATGCCCCGGGCCAGCTTGAAGGCCTCGAGCTCCCAGTCGTGGATGTTGCGCGACACGCCGCGGTAGCCGAGCATCGGGTTGTCCTCGACGAACTCGAAGAGCGCGCCGCCCACCAGGTTGCGGTATTCGTTCGATTTGAAGTCCGTGGTGCGGTAGATGATGCTCTTCCCGTAGAAGGCCATGGCGAACAGGGCCAGGTTCTGGGAGAGGATCTGGATGTAGTATTCGCGGCCGGTGCGGAAGCCCTTGGAGAGCAGCAGCTTCCTGATGCGCTCCTCCAGGGTGCGGACTTCCTCGATGGCGCCGTGCAGGCCGATCTTCACGGCCACGTCGCGCCTGAGGTCGGCGATGCGCTCGATGGCTTCGCGGATCGGGGGCAGGTCCTTGATCCGGTCCACGATCTCGCGCACGCGCTCGCGCAGCTCGAGGCGGCGGCCGCTGGCCTCCTGATCCTGAGTCTCCGGGGCAAGGAGCTCGTCCCAGCCCATGATCACGGCCACGTGGGTCTCGAGATCCACGGAGGTCTTCAGCAGGTTCAGGTGGTTGGTGGCCATGGCCACGTGCTCGTCCAGCTTGTGGTCGAGCTCGCGCAGCTTCCGGTGGATGGCCAGGATCTCGTCCGTGCCGCGGGCGCCCTCGGCCTCGGCCAGGGTGTCCATCTCGTCGGTCAGGCCGGTGACCAGGCCGACGTAGTTGCGCAGCTTGAGGGTGAAGGAGATGACGCCGGCCTGCAGTTGCTCCTGGAGCACCTTGCTGAGCTTGGCGTCGAGCTCCTTGACCTTGCGCCTGACCACGTGCTCGAGGGTGCCGTTGTCGAAGGCCTCGAGCGCCATGGGATGGATGCCGATGTTGCCGAGCATGAACTCGGCGCGCAGAAGGCCGATCTCGAAGTCCGGCACGTCGCGCAGGCGGGAGAGGAAGAGGGCCTGTCCCACGTCGGCCAGGATGAGGCCGACCTTGGTCTTGGTGGCGGGCAGTTTCGAGACGTCGAGTTCGCCGCCGACCTCGACCAGCGGCAGGCGGCCGCGGAAGATCTTGCCGCGCGAGCCGTCGACCGTGACCTCCTGGCCGTCCAGGGAACGCAGCATCTCGTGGCGCTGGATGCCGATGACCGCGGGGATGCCGAGCTCGCGCGAGGTGATGGCCGCGTGCGAGGTGTCGCCGCCGACGTCGGCCATGATGGCCGCGGCGATGCGCATGCCGGGAACCATGTCCGGGTCGGTGCGCTCGGCGGCCAGGATGTCGCCCTTGTTGATCTTGTTGAGCTCAAGCGCGCTGCGCAGGAACTTGACCGTGCCCGTGCCCGCGCCGCGCGAGGCGCCGTTGCCCTCAAGCACCACCTCGGCGCGCTTGAGCGCCTTGGGGTCGACTTCGAGTCGACGCATGAAGATGGTGTGCGGATGCAGCTCGAACTCCTCGTTCCAGCGCGTCTCGGGCCTCGCCTGCACGAACCACAGGCGTGAGGAGGCGTCGAGGCAGAACTCGGTGTCCATGATCATGCCGCCGTAGGCCTTGGAAATGGCGCGCACGCCCTTGGCGACCTCCTCGGCCTGGGCCAGGGAGAGCGACCAGCGGTAGGCCTCGTCTTCGTCCACGGAGACCAGATCGGTGCCGCCCTTGGGGCTGTAGACGATCTTCTTGTCCTTGAAGCCCATGGAGCGGATGACGACTTCGGCGCCGTCGTCGCGCTGCCAGACGTAGAACTTGTCCGGGGTGACCATGCCGCCCACGACGGCCTCGCCGAGGCCGTAGGAGGCGTCGATGGAGACGAGCTCCTTGCGCTTGGTGCCGCGGCAGCCCGTGGCCGTGTCGGCCGCGAACGCGGTGCCCGAGATGACCGGGTTGATCATGCGCATGAGGCACACCGAGAGCGAGGTGTTCTCGATGGCCCATTCCTTCTTGGCGTTCTCGGCGATGGAGTCGTCGCCGCTCTCCTCCGCCTTGGTCACGGCGTCGAGGATGGCTTCGCGGCGGTACGTCATGGAGCGGAGGTTGTAGGCCGAGGCGCAGTCCCAGTGGTAGGCCTCGACGCACATCTTCTCGCCCACGATGTTCAGGTAGGTGTCCTGCAGGCCGGCGAAGGCCTTCTTGCGCGAGTCCTCGCCGGCGGCCGAGGAGCGCACGGCCACGGGCACGTCCTCGAGGGCCGCGTCCTTGCAGATGGCGCCGTAGGCCTCGCGCACGGCCTGGGCGACCTCCTCGGGCACGTCCACGGAGAGGATGCCGACCTGCACGAGCACGGAGCGCTTGCGCAGCTGGTCGATGCCCTCGGGGGAGGTGGCGAAGCCCTCGACCACGTTGTTGACGAAGGTGCGCAGCTTGACCGTCGAGCCCTTGCGGTCCGAGTCGTCCTCCCTGGCCTTGCGCGCGATCTCGCGCACGAAGTGCTTGAGGTACTCGGGATCCTTGTTGATCTCGGCGTCGCTCCAGTCGGTGCTGTTGTACTCGTGGTCCACCAGGGAGCGGATATGGGCCGCGTTGACCTTGGTCTCATCCAGGACCTTGTGGAAGGCTAGCGCGGAGATGGCCCTGAACTGCGGCGCGCGGATGCCCTTCACCTGGCTGATGAGGGCGGTGTTGTAGTTCTTGCCGCCGACGAGGAGCTCTGCCTCCTCTCCTATGGCCACGATGTCCGCGCCGGTGAGCACCAGCTTCTGCATCAGGGCTTCAGTGGATTTGGCGGCTTTGCTGGGCTTGGAAGTCTCGGACGACTTGCTGGCTTTAGCCATTCTCCGTTCTCCTTGGGGGGCAAAAATATTCCTTCATCCGCGGGGGCATGGGGCGCAAGAACCCCACACTCCCCACGGAAACGAAATACGCATCCGGAAGGACCGGCAAACCGAACAAATTATAACCTACTCTGAGGCGTGGCGCTCCGTCAATCCACGAGCGACGGCTCATCTTCCTGTAGATTCGTTCCGCAGCGCGGACAGAAGGCGAAATCGGCGTCCGGAAGCGGGCGGCCGCACTGCGGGCAGCACTCCGAAACCGGGCCGAGCTCCACGAGAAGCTCGCCTTCCTTGACCGGGACCATGCGCCGGTCCTCCTGGTAGTTGGCGTCCTTGAGAACCCGTCTGATCATTCCGTCCATCGGCGCGAGGACGGCCTTCTCCTGCTTCATGATGGAGATGTTGCACAGCTCCTCGCCCTTCTTCACGAAGTCGCCGGGCTGAACGTGCATGACCCACATGTCGCCGTTGGAAGGCGCGGCGACATGATAGGGATTGTTCGGGTCGGCCATCTCCAGGCTTCCCTTGTGGTCCGCCTTGGCCTCGGCAACCTTCACGTCGAAGGACATGATCTCGGAATCGAGCGTGTAGCGCACCACGCGCACGCCGCGCGTGTCAACCGGGGACATGTCGATGATGGTCATGACGTGGGGCTTGCCCGAGCCATCGGTGAAGGTCATCTCGCGGCCGGCCTCCAGCCCCTCGAACCAGACGTCCAGGGGGACGTTGTTCGGGTCGCTGAACTGGCTGCGGAAGGTGATGGTCTTCAGTGCGTCGCCGGGGTGGTTCAGGTACATGACCACCTCCTCGTCCGTGGGGCGGCGCTCCAGGCGCTGCGCGAGGGTCTCCTCCTCGGCCGCCATGTCCAGATCCGGCAGGGCGTCCAGGGGCGAGATGGTCGTGCGCGCGGCGATGGCATCGCCGTACTCCTTGCCGAAGGCGCTCTCGTAGACCCAGTCCGGCGGCCAACCGAGGGGCAGGCGGCCGTACTTGCCGAGCAGGAGCTGGCGGAAGGCGTCGTTGGAATCCTGGTAGATCATGAGGCGGTCTTCCAGTTCCGCCGGGGTGAGCTCGTTCTCGGCCTTCGCGGTCACGGCGTCAAGGACCTCGAGCAGCGAGCGCACGGCGCGCTCCCCGCCGCGCTTGAAGGCCCCGGTCACGGCCAGGAAAGCCGTGTTCCAGGTGATCTGCGAGCCGGGCGTGACGTCGTGGTAGCGCACGATCTTGCGCGTCCCGGCCAGGAACTTGAGCATGTAGGGCAGGAGATTGATGTACCCCTGCTTCAGGGCGCCTTCCTGCGAGGAGGACGTCGCGCCCCCCGGCATGCCGTGCTCGACCACGTCATAGTCGATGCCCCTGAAGTAGGGCGCCGTGTAGCGGTCGTAGTAGGGCATGATCTGCTTGAGCACGAAGTTTCCGTCGCGGATGACGTTCGTGTTCAGGATGTTCTTCAGGCCGAACTCCTGCTCCACGTAGGCCGCGGTGGAGAGCACCTCGCCCTGGCCGTACCAGCGCACCGAGGCGCCGAGCGCCACGTCGGTGATGTGCGCGCCGGCCTGCAGGGCCGCGCCCACGGCGGGCACGAAGAGGCCGTCCGTGTAGTGGCGGTGGTAGTGCAGGACCAGGTCGGGATACTTCTTGCGCAGGGCGCCGATCATCTCGCGCATGAAGAACGGCGGACAGACGCCGCCCATGTCCTTGAGCCCGAGGATGATCATCTTCTGGACCTTCTTGGCGCTCACCCCGGCCGCCTTGGCGGACACGCGGATGATCTCCTCGGCCACGCCCATGTAGTGCTCGACGGTGAAGCCCTCGGCCCAGGACATGGAGATGGCCGGCTGCCAGATGGTGCCCTTGGACTCGGCCGACAGGGCGACCTCGGCGAAGGGCAGCATGTTGTCGATGTGGTTCAGGAAGTCGAAGCAGCGGATGACGTCGAATTCCTCGCAGATCATCTCGCCCGTGCGGCGCATCAGGTTCTTCGGCTGCGGCTTGTAGCCCAGCACGTTGGTGGAGCGGATGAGAATCTGCTTGAGCGAGCGCGGGGCAAAGACGTTCCATTCCCGCGCCTCGGTGAAGGGATAGGTCATGTTGGCCAGCATGGCCACGTGGAAGTGGGCGCCGCCGCCGTTCTCCAGCGAGAAGAAGTTGCACAGGTCGAGGTAGGGACCGATCATGCGGTCCTCGCCCAGGCGGAAGCGGTTGCCCGAGTTGGACTGGGTGATGTCGCGCGTGGTCGTGTCCGAGAAGTGGACGATGCCCTCGGCGCGGGTGTCGCGCACCTTGTCCAGAATGGCCTTGCGGTCGCCGCGCGGATACGGGATGTCCGTGGCGTTCAGGTCGAGCGGCGGACGCACCGGATCGAAGCGGCCCACGCGCTTGTCCGACGGCCCCCGGTATTCGCCGAGCTGCACGTGGGGGTTGTACCCCTTGGCCGAAATCTCGGCCACGAGGCGCGAGAGCCTGAGTTCCTCGGACTCCTCGTCGCGGTAGTCGTAGAGCTCGGGGTGCTGGCGCACGAAGTTGGTGTCGAAGTCGCCGGCGATGAAGCGCGGATGCTTCACGATCTGCAAATGGAACGGGATCGTGGTCTTGACCCCGCCGATGATGTACTCTCGGAGGCCGCGCTCGAGGGTGGCGCAGACCTTGCTCCAGGTCCGGCCGTAGGCGATGAGCAGCGAGGCTGCGGAGTCGTACTGCGAGGGGAACTCGTAGCCCATGCAGATGCACGAGTCGAGGCGGATGCCCTGCCCGCCCGGCGAGACGTAGCGCGTGATGAGCCCGGAATTGGGGGCGAAGTTCTTGCGCGGGTCCTCGCAGTTGATGCGCATCTGGATGGCCCACTGGCGCGGCTTGGTGTTGCGCTCGTTGAAGCGCAGCTTGGCGCCGAAGGCCACGGCGATCTGCTCCTCCACGAGGTCCACGCCGTAGCGGCACTCGGTGATGCCGTGCTCCACCTGCAGCCGCGTGTTGACCTCGATGAGGTAGGGCGTGCCCGTGGTGTCCACCAGGAACTCGACGGTGCACAGCGAATGGTAGCCGACCGCCAGGACCAGCTTCTTCGAGTACTCCTTGAGCCGTTCGCGCAGATCGGCCGTCATCCCCTTCCAGGGCGAAGGCGTGATCTCCACCAGCTTCTGGTGGTTGCGCTGCACGGTGCAGTCGCGCTCGTCGAAGCAGAAGACGTTGCCGTACTTGTCGGCGATGACCTGGATCTCGATGTGGCGCACCGAGGTCAGGAGCTTTTCCACAAACAGGCGCGGGTTGCCGAAGGAGGCCTGGGCCAGGGCCGAGGCCTTGAGGAACGAGCTCTCGAGCTGCTCGTCGTTGTACACCTCGTAGATGCCGCGGCCGCCGCCGCCGCCCTCGGCCTTGAGCATGATCGGGAAGCCGATCTCGTGGGCCAGCCTGCGGGCCTCCTCGACGGTCACCGAACCTTCGGAGCCGGGGACAACGGGCACGCCGCAGCGCTTGGCGAGCTTGCGCACCTCGACCTTGTTGCCGAGCAGGCGCATGGCCTCGGCCGTGGGCCCGATGAAGAGCAGGCCGTTCTCGGAGCATTTCTTGGGGAAGGATTCGTCTTCCGCGGCGAATCCCCAGCCGGGGTGCACAGCGATGATGCCCCGCTGGTTGGCCTTGCGGATGATCAGGTCGATATCCAGATAGGCCCTGGGGTCCTCGCCGAGCAATAGCAGCTCCCGGGCTGCAGCCGTAGTCGGAGAGGCCTTGTCGAGATCGGTGGCGGTCATGATCGCCACGCCCTGGGCCATCTCGCGGATGGTCCGAACGATGCGGCGGGCCGGGATTCCCCGGTTCGCAACGAGAATGGACTTGCCCTTGATCTCCTCGACAACCTGGTCAAACGTCTTTTCGGCCATTATGCTTCCTCAGGGGGGCGGATTGGCGGGTTTTTTCCACAGGCGACCTCGCGCCAGGAACCTCTTAACATATAGGACAAATGCTGCCCGAGTAAAGGGTCATTCGCCCCCCTTCCCGGCCGAATCGCTCGATCACCAGTCCGCCGTCCCCCGCAAGGCCCGCCAGCCGTCCCTCCACGCGTTCTGCACCATCTTCCACCACGACCCTTTTCCCCTTGAAGGCAAGACGTTCGTTCAGCGTTTCAAGCAGCTTCCCCGTCGATCCTTCGGCGGTTGCCATGGAAAGAATGGGAACCATCCCGGAAAGTGTTGCCAGCCAAAGTCTGAGCGGGCCGAAGCCTTCAGGCATACCCGGCATCAAAGCGGGGGGAAGGGCATGGCCGAGACGCAGGGCCGAGGCAGGAGGCAGATGGACGAGGTTCATGCCGATGCCTGCGATCATCCGCCCCGCGCGCTCCTCGACGAGAATGCCGCCGACCTTGCCCTCGTGCGTGACCAAGTCGTTGGGCCACTTCACTTGCGTGGCCGCTCCCAGCCGCTCGAGCGCCAAGCTGGCCGCGAGCCCCACGAGCAGCGAGGCCACGTCGGCGGCTTCCGACGGCAGGAGCGGCAGGGCAAGGCTGACGTAGAGGTTGCCCGGCGGCGAATGCCAGCCGCGGCGAAGCTGCCCCCTGCCCTGCTCCTGGCTGGCGGCGACGAGGCTCGAGAAGGGGGGCATATCCCCTGCCTGCGCGAGCCTCCACGCCTCGTCCATGGTCGAGGAGCAGGCGGGCAGGACGCGCACCGGACCGGACGGGGAGGCAGCCTCGGCCGCCTGTCCGCAAGGGTGCGTGCGCCACGGACCGAGGGCGGCGACGTCCGCCGCCCAGGACGGGTGCATCCCGGCCAGAGTGCCGGGTTCGTGGGGAGACAGGATGCAGATGAGAGGCCGTGCGCCGATGCTGTCCGTAATTCCCTGCCTTCGGCCCGGCTATTCGCCCTGCGCGCCGTTTTCGGGCGCGAAGTCGAACCCCTGCCGCTCGTTCAGCAGCTTCTTGATGTGCCGGGCCAGGATGGTGATGTCCGGTTTCGAAATCTGGTCGTCCGCTCCGACGGCAAGCCCCTTGTGGCGCAGCCTGTCGGTGATCAGGGAGGAGAAGAGGATGACCGGCAGCGTGCCCAGCACGGGATCGTCCTTGATGCGCTTGCACAGGTTGTGGCCGTCCATGATCGGCATCTCGATATCCGAGACAACGATATTGAGGAGATCGGTCAGGGGGCGCTGTTCCTGCTCGGCTTGGTGCTTGAACGCTTCCAAACGGTCCCAGGCGTCTTTGCCGTTGCTCGTCTGCACCACCTCGAAACCGACCTTCTCCAGGCCGCGCGACAAGGTGCGGCGTATCATGGAGGAGTCGTCGCTGATCAGCACGCGCACGGGCCGCGCGGCGACACGCCCCTCCTCGGCCTCCTCGGACTTGTCCAGACGGAAGGTCAGGTTGGGGTTCAGATCGGCGATGATCTTCTCCATGTCCAGGATGAGGATGATGCGGTCGTCGAACTTGACTACGCCGGTGATGCTCGATCCGGTGTAGCGGACGAGGTTGTCGTCGGGCGGCTCGATCTGGGTCCAGCTCAGGCGGTGGATGCGGTTGACCCCGGAAACCAGGAAGGCGTTGATGACGTTGTTGAACTCGGTGACGACCACCTTCTGGGCCTCGCTCTCCTGCATCCTCTTGCCGAGCCAGAGCGAGAGATCCACCAGGGGGATGATGCGCGAGCGCAGGTTGAAGGCCCCCTTGACGCAGGGGTGCGGCTGGTTGGGCATGGCCGTGACCTGCGGCTTCCTGATGATCTCCAACACCTTGGCGACGTTCACCCCGTAGTGGCCCGTGTAGACCTTGCCGTCGCTGCCCACCTCGTCGATGAAGAACTCGACGATCTCCAGTTCGTTCGTGCCCGATTCGAGCAAAATGTTGGTCTGGCTCATTGCCCCATCCCGATCGTAAGAGGTCGTCCCGCGTCTGCCGCCCTTCTGTCAAAAAAAACGCGGAAAGGAAACACGCGAAATGGCCCTTCGTGCCCGGCCGTCCGGGTCTTGCCCCCACTTCGATCAGCAACCATACCCGCGCAAGGCACGGCAAGACTATTAGAATCTCGTTTCACTCCCACCCTTCCGGAATATTTCATATTCCGACACAAGAGCCCAACCGGGCAGACAGTTTCGAATAGCGCCCGCTTATACGCAAAAAACGGCGCGCGCGCATTGCTCCAGAAACGGAAATCGGTTAAGAGCGCTCGAATCCCGCAGAAAACGCACGGGAAGCGGCCCCAAAACGCCTGCGAGGCACAAAACCGTCCCTGTCCGCGATTTCTGCGCGCGGCAGGATGCGAGCTCCCGGCCCGCATCCCCCTAAAGGACGACGCATGAAGCTGACATTTCTCGGAAGCGGCTCGGCCTTCACCACGGACGGCAACTACCACTCCAACATCCTGGTGGAGAGAGACGGACGCCGCCTGCTCCTGGACTGCGGCTCGGATGCCCGGCTGTCCCTGAACGAGATCGGGCTCGGCTACCGCGACGTGGAGGCCGTGTTCGTAAGCCACTTGCACGCAGACCACGCAGGCGGCCTGGAATGGCTCGGCTTCACCTCCCACTTCGATTCCGCTTGCGAACGGCCCGATCTCTATGTCAGCGCCGACATGGCGGACGCGCTCTGGAAGAACACCCTGTCCGGCGGCATGGGCTCGCTCGGCGGCGGCAGGGCCGATCTGAACACCTTCTTCAAGCTGCACCGCGTTCCCCGGGGCGGCTTCTTCCTCTGGAACGGCTGCAGGTTCCAGCTCGTGCAGACCGTGCACGTCAACAACGGTCACGCCCTGAGCCCCTGCTACGGACTGTTCTTCAGGGCGGGCCGCCGCACCGTGTTCCTGAGCGGCGACACGAGCTTCATGCCCGAACAGCGCATGGGCCTGTGCGAGCAGGCCGACGTCGTCTTCCACGACTGCGAGACGTCCGCCGCGGCCTCCGGAGTGCACCCGCGCTACGCGGAACTGTGCGGCCTGCCGGAGGCGGTCCGGGCGAAGACATGGCTCTACCACGTCAATCCCGGCCCCCTGCCGGACGCCCGCGCGGACGGATTCGCCGGGATCGTGGGCAAGGGGCAGTCCTTCGATTTCCCCGAAAGCTGACTCCATCCCCTGATCCCCGGCGATCGGGAACGGTTCCTTATCAAGCCGGTTTTCTCAGGCCAACCGGCTCATGCCAGAACGATGCGCGGACAGAGCGCCCGCTTGGGCGTGAAGCTTTCCATGGGCAGGAGCCCCGCGGGATTGAGCCCGAGACGCTTGCGCAGGTATGACGAGGCGGACTTGCGGATCAGGGCGTCTGGCTGGAAGTCCGGAATGCACAAAAGCTCGCCCCAGTTCGTCAGGCACACGGACCAGACCTCGCGCAGCTCCTTGACCTCGCGCGGTACGGCGAGGTTGAGGATGAAGAAGGCCTTCTCCACACGTTCTTCGTCCAGGTAGTTCGCGCTGTCCACGGCGAAATCCTCGGGCGGGAAGAATTCCGTCAGGCTCGCGAGCAGGGTCTTGACGTCCTCGATGGCGAAGGGCGCGATGGTCGCATCCCCCTGCAGGGGGATGCTGTCCACATAGAGCCCGTTGGCCGCGGTCCAGACCAGCAGCGCGGACGGGTCCTCGGAGCGCCGCAGAAGCTCCCATTCGTCGGTGCCGTACGACTTGCCCCGAAGCAGCCACTTGGTCTTGCGCCCCGGCGCCTTCTCCGCGGTGAAACGCATCTCGCGGAATGTCCGCTTGGAGAGCTTGAGGAAGGGGATGCGCTCCACCTTGTGGTCGCGCCGCGCGAAGCTGGCCATGATGCGGCGCCCGAGCTTGGTCATGTCCTGCGGCGTGATGCGCGAGGCCAGGAGCGATTCCCCGTCGGAAAGCCGCGAGCGGATGCGGCCGTACGTGTCGATCATGAACTTGTTGACCAGGGCGCCCATCTTGACGCTCTTGCCGAAGCTCCAGCCGCCGGGCCCGGCCGCGCCGAGCTCCTTCTCGCCCAGGGAGCCGCCGAAAGCGGGCAACAGGGCGCTCACCTCGGCGTAGACCTCCTCACGCCGCGAGCCGGGCTGGGCCTTGCCGGGCTGCGAGAAGCGCTCCATGAAGGCTTCGCGCAACAGGTAAAGGGCCTCGATGTCCTTGAGCCCGGTATAGTAGCCGCGCACCCGCGCAAAGAGCGCCAGATAGGGATCGCGCTCGACCGCATTCGTGCGGCCGCGCAGGATGTTCTCCTTGAGCGTCTCGCACAAAAGCTCGGCCGCCGCGCCCGTGCCCCGCGCGTACTGCTCCAGCAGGCCGAACTTCATGACCGACTTGAAGGGGCTTTTCATGGCCTTGACGATCTGCCACAGGCAGGCGCCGAAAAATTCCTCGGGCGGGATGTCCTCCAAAGGGCCGAGGTCGACCACCCGGTCCTGCTCGAGCAGGGGATGGCGCAACGCGGTGGGCAGGCGCTCGCGGTAGGCCGCGGAGCCGAGTCCCGGCGGCATGAGCCACCAGGCCGGGATGCGGCCGCCGAGCACCAGGCAGGTGCGGTAGAACTCGTCCTTGAGCAGCAGGGCCTGGGCCGAGCCCGAACTCTCCTCGTCGCTCTTGCCGAAACGGTTCGCACGCACGTCGTCCAGGGACATGAGAAAAAAATGCGTCTCCAGCCCGAAGCGCTCCTCGGCCCAGCGCTCGAGCGCGGCCAGCTTGGCCTTGAGCCCCTGCCGATCGGCCGCCGCAACCTCGTTGCCGTCCACGCAGACCCAGCAGTCCAGGTCGGATTTGGAAGTCTGGGCCAGGGTGCCCAGGCTGCCCATTGCGTAGATGCCCTCGATGCGAAGACCTGCAGGCGGATCCTTGCCCTCGGGCACCACGTCCGGGAAGTGCCTGCGCAGCAGCTCGGCCTGCTCCAGGGACGGCAGGAAGTTGTCGACCTGGCAGGTCGGCACCCCCGAAAGCCCCCTGGCGGTCTCGAAGACGTCCGTGTGCAGCAGCAGGGGCAGGAGATGGACGAATTCGCCCTGCTCGGGCGTCATGACCTCGCAGGCCCAGGAGAGCCGGTCGGCGTTGGCCGCGCGCATGGCCAACTCGAGGAGCGCCATGTCCCGGTGCCTGGCCCAGGCCGCAAGAAGGCCCTCCATGAAGTCCCGCCCGGACGGCGCGAGGAGTCCCGACGGAGGGGCCTCGGGCTCGCCCTGGGACGTGAGTCGCGAGGCGGCCTCGCGAAGGGTGGACTCGGCAAGCTCCATGAAGGCCGAAACGTCGGTCTTGCAACGCACGGCGCGCGCCCCGGCGAGCCGCGAGGCGACCACCGTGCAGGCAAGGAAGGAACAGGACTCGAACTCGGCCCCCTGGACATCGCAGTCTTCGAAACGGACGCCCATGAAGGCGCTCTCGAGCCCGAGCACGGCCGCAAGCCCGCAGTCCTCGAAGAGACAGGTAAAGAGACGGCAGCGGCGCATCTGGGCGCCCCCCGCCTGCGAGCCCCGCAGGCTCACGTCGGAAAGCCTGCAGCCGTCGAGTCTCGTTCCGCCCAGGTGGCATTGCAGGAGCTGACCAGCGGCGATTCTGCCGCCGTGCAGCACGGCGTCGCTGAAGTCGCAGGCCCTGAAGTCGCAGTCGAGGAACGTGCAGCCGTGCAGCCAGGCTTTCCTGAACGAAACGCCGCTGAAGGTGCAGCGCTTGAACACCGACTTCCTAAATGTCGCGGCTGAGCAGTCCACATTGGCGAAGGACGCGGACTCGAAATGCACGTTCACGAGGACCGCTCCGGCAAGACGGCAGTCGCGGAAGCTCCGCCCGGAGAGCGAGACGTCCGAGAGCGTGCTGCCCGCGAAATCCTCGCCGATGATGGCTCCGCGAGTCACGGATCGCCTGAGGTCGCTCTTGCCACGGCCGAAAAGGCGCGAGAAGAAGCCGGCATTCACCTGCTCAGCGCCCTGCCTGGGCGGCGCCACCTTGCCGAAACGCTCCGCGAGGGGCGTGAAGGCGCCTCGTTTCATCTGCCGCAGAAAGAACTTCTCCGCTGCCGCCATGTCGTCCGGCGAAAGGCTGTTCGCAAGCCCCACCTCGCGACGCTTGAGACAGGCCAGGCAGAACTCCGGGGCCAGACGAGATAGGGACAGGAAGAGATAGAGCGCCACCTTGTCGCGCTCGCCCTGCTCGAACTGCCCGAGGAAATCCGCGGCTTCCCGCTCTCCCAGGAGCAGCGCCTGGTGTCCGAGCGCCCGCCGAAGCGCCGGAATGCGCAAAAAGAAACGCCCGAGGGCCTCGCCGGTCTTGCTCCAGCCGAGCCGCAGCAGCGCGTCTGCAGCCTGGACGGCGAGGGCCTCGTCCCCGCCTGCGAGCAGCCCCACCAGAATCTTGAGCAACCCCGCATCATCACGCGAACCGAACGTGCCCGCCAGGGCGACGAGCTCACCGGTCCATCGTCCGGGCCGGTCGGCCGCGGCCTGGACATGGGCGAGCACGCCCTGCTCGTCCTCGAGCAGCCGCAGCGCGGCCAAGGCGCGCGGCTCTCCCGGATGCTCGCTCGCAAAGGAAGGACGGGTGCGCAGCCACTCTCCGAAAGCTCCGCGCTGCAGGGCCTGCCGGAGAGGCCAGGCGATCCGCTCACCTTCGGCTGCAAGGTCGCCGAGAAAATCGAGGATTTCCTCTTCGCGCATGTCTCGCAGATGGGCCACCAGGGAAGAGGAGAACTCCTGCACAGCGGAGCCGCCCGCAGCCGATTCAGTGGAAAGGAAGAAGGCGTTGCCCAGATGCAGCCGGGCCCGCAAGGGCAGCTGCTCAAGAAGCGCCGTCAGCTGCGGCCAGGGCAGCGGAGCCTCGGACACGAGGTGCAGGGCCAGCCGCCGCCCGTGCGCCCCCAGGCGCAGAAGCAGTCCCAGGACGTCCGCGAGACTCCCCATCTCCCGGGGCAGCATGCCCGGCAGGGCCAGGGAGACCGCAAGATCGAACGCCGTGCGCAAGGCCTCCGCATCGCCTTGCCCGCCTGGAGCACCGTCCTTGGCCAAGCGCAGCAGAGCCGTGTGCAGCTTCGGGGCGGACGGGCCGTCGGAGGGGATGCAGCCCTCGCGGAAACGAACGGCAAGGGTTGCCACGGTGTCGGGTGCGGACTGCATGGTCTCCTGCGTCATCCTCGGGCAACGATCCGGCACCGCCCTGCCCTCGGACAAGGAAAGAGGCGGCGCCAAAAGCAATTTCTATAACAATTCGCGGCGACGGGAAAGCCGGGACCGGCGGGCTCCGCCTGCTGGCCTCGGCAGGCCGGGCCAGGATAGCGCGCCAGCACTTCGGGCACCCGGACCCTCAGCCCTGGGGACGCGCGGCCCTCACAGCCGCCAGCAGGCCGGGCACCTGTGCGGCATGGCTGTCGTACAGATCACGCAGATGCTGTTCAAGAGTGCCTCGGAACCGCTCGAACGGAGGCAGCGCGGGCAGTTCGGGGATGTCCTGGGCCTTAAGGGACACGGGCGAAAAGGCCATGGAGCTGTCCAGGCCGCAATTCTCGTCCTGCAGCGGCCCGCCGGCAAGGTCGCGCCGTCCCTGAGCCTCGGGATCCATGTTGCGCACCACGCGCAGGGCGCAGGTCGGTCCCTGGTAGGTGTTGACCGTCGCCACGCGTTCGTTGATGCGCTCCGCCTCCTGGGCGAGCATGGCATAGTTGGGCGTGAGGGCCTTGCGGCCCGGACGCTTGGGATCGTCGTACCAGGTGCCGTGCCGATAGTCCTCGATCCCGGCGAGCAGGAGCGCGTAGGCGTCCTCGACGAGTCCCAGGTAGCGCCCGAAGCGCGTCCAGGCAAAGGGAACCCGCAGATCGGCCAGAATCCCGCTTGCGTCCGGCTCCTCGAGCCGCCCGGCCAGCTGCAGAAAGACTTCGGCGTCGACGCCGAGCGTTTGGTAGAAGCCCCGGGCGCCGTCCGCGCCGAAGAGAACGGCCTGAAGCCCGGCCGCGCGCCCTGCAAGGAGCTCGAGCCTTCCGCGGAGCTTTCCTGCCAGCTCCTGCCAATGGGCGATCGAGTCTTCGAGCTCGCGTCGCGCGCCGAAGAAGGTTTCGGCCATCTCGGCCGTCACCTCGTCGCGCAATGCGTCCGCGTAGTCCTCGAACTCCTTGCCCATGACGTCTCCCGGCTTGGGAAAAGCCGCCGGATGGCGGCTCCATTGCAATCTTGTAGCTCCGCCGGGGGAAACAATCAATCGCGGCTAGAACGAGGAAGTGCCGAAGACGCCGCTCATGGCCAGGAGCGCGGTGGCGGCGGCCAGCAGGCCGTAGGCGCGCTTCCAGCGCACGGCCAGGATGCCGCCGAGGCTCGCCGCCAGCCACATGTGCACCCAGCCGATGTCGAACGGCGAGGTCACGTCGCGCCACATGGGAAGGAGCGCGGGCATGACGGCGTAGAGCGCGGCCAGGGCCAGGCCGAAGCAGGCGAGGGAGCCAATCGCCATCTCCGCCAGGGCGCGGTAGACGATCCGCTCGGGCGCGAAGCCCTCGCCGAGGTGGCGGGCGTCGTGCACCAGGGAGTTGTAGTGGCGGTTCTGCCAGGAGCGCAGGAGCTGCTCCAGCTTCGCCCCGAGGGGGCCGAGCGGCATGGCCACGATGATGCAGAGCAGCGCGTCCTGCGGCGCGTGCAGGCCGAAGGCCGAGGCCAGGCCGAGCGCGGCGCAGGTCGAAGCCACGAGATGGGGCGGGATGAAGGTCCCTGCGGGAAAGAGGTCTATCCAGAGCAGCTCGAAGAAGACGGCGACGCCGAGCGAGGTCTTGGCGTGACCCGAGATGGCGGCCCAGAGCAGCCCGATGACCAGCGGCCGCTCAAGGAAGCCCGTGTTCAGGCCGAAGCGGAAGAACGAGAAAAGGACAAAAAAAAAGCCGTGACGAGATACCAGGGAATCTCGGAATACATGGCGATCACCACCGTTTCTTCACCTGTACGGGGTCGTTGGGCACGCAGCGGTAGTCGAGGGCCACGTGTTCGGCCGAGAAGAACCCGAGACAGCTTTCGTCCTCGCTGCTCACGGCCACGTGCGCGCAGATCTGCTTCTTGCCGGGAGAGTAATGGAGGTTGCCGATGTTGATGCTCGAAAAGTGCAGCCCCGCCTCATAGGCCCTGCGGGCGTCGATGCAGGTGGCGAAGAGGACCATCACGTCGGGCGCGCTGCTGCTGCCGGAAAGGCTCGCCACCAGATCGGGCAGCGCCTGCACCCGCGCGAAATGGAGCGAGATGTCCTCGGGGATGGCCAAGGCCATGATCTCCTGGCGCAGGCCGTCCTCGGCGAGTTCATCGTTGGCCACGACCAGGGTCTCCGCTCCGGTGAAGGGGAGCCAGGCCTCGATGATCTGGCCATGCACGAGACGGTTATCGATACGCACCCAGAACATCTTCAGCTCGCGGCGATCTTTTTGCGCAGCACCTCGCCGGCCACGACGATGCCCTGCACGCCTGCGTTCTTGGCCAGCCCGGCCATCTCCTGCGGCGTCTGGCCGCGGTGCTGCAGGACCTTGATGAGCATGGGCAGGTTTACGCCGGTGATGACCTCCACCTTGCCGGCGGTGAGCAGGGACAGGGAGAGGTTGGTGGGGGTGCCGCCGAACATGTCGGTGAGGATGAGAACGCCGTTGCCGCCGTCCAGCTCCTTGATGCACTCCTTGATCGCGCCGACCGTGGCGCCCACGTCCGAACTGGCGTCCACGCCGATGCTCGCAAGGCGCGGCTGGTCTCCGACGATGAACTTGGCCGCATCGATGAGCGCCTTTCCGTAGTCGGCATGGGTCACCAGCAGTATGCCGGTGATCTTGTTCGTCGCGCTGTCCGCCATGTTGACCCGTTCCCGGGGCGCTCAGGCCCGATCGATGTGACGGTGCTCGAGGGTCACCGCGTAGTTCTTTGCCTTCAGTTCCTTGAACAACCGCTCCGCCACGGCCACCGAACGGTGATGCCCGCCCGTGCAGCCGATGGCGATGGTCAGCCTGAAACGTCCCTCGCGCGAATAGAGCGGCACCAGATAGTCCATGAAGCCGAGGAAACGCTGCAGGAACTCGCGCCCCGTGGGGTTGTCCAGGACGTAGGCGGCCACTTCGGGATCCTTGCCGGTGAGGGGCTTGAGTTCGGCGTCGAAATACGGATTCGGCAGGAAGCGGAGGTCGAACATCAGGTCCGCTTCCTTGGGCGCCGCGTACTTGAAGCCGAAGGAGATGATGTGGATGCGCAAGCCGCGCGGCCCCTCGTTCAGAAAGGCCCATTTCCCCTGGAGCGTCCGTCTCAGATCATGGATGGAATACTGGGTGGTGTCAATCACCAGGCCCGCGGAGGCGCGCAAAGGCTCGAGAAGTTTGCGTTCCTCCTCCAGGGCACGCTCGAGCCCCAGGTCCTCGGATTCCAGAGGATGGGGACGCCGCGTCTCGTGGTAGCGCCTGAGCAGCTCCTGCTGGTCGGCTTCCAGGAAGATCACCTGCACGCCGACGTTTTCCGCGGCGAGCTCGGCAAGCGCCTCTTCCCAGTCCTTCAGAAAGTCGTGCTGGCGTATGTCCAGCCCCAGGGCGAGGCCTTTGGTGCGGCGGTCGGCCTGCCCCTTGTAGAGGGAGGCCAGCTTGGGCAGCATCGCGGCAGGGAGGCCGTCCACGCAGAAGAAGCCCATGTCTTCGAAGACGCGCAACGCCGTGCTCTTCCCGGCCCCGGAAAGACCGGTCAGGACGACGATGGCGAAAGCCGGCTCCGCGTGCATCAGAAGCCTCCTGCGCTGCGCGCTGCACCATGGTCGGCGCGCGGTGCCATTCTTCCCTTGTTCGTATTCCCGGGCCGTATTCCCGGGCGGCTCGGCCCGAGGCCCGTCCGCACGACGAGATGCTCCCTAGACGCCCTGCAGCAGCGCAAGCAAGCTTTCCTTGTCCGAAGCGGACAGGAAGGCCTTCTTGAATTCAGAATCCTTGAGCAGGCGCGAGATGTGGGCAAGGACGCGCAGGTGCTGCCCGGCCGCCTCTTCCGGCGCAAGGACGAGAAAAAAGATCTGGCAGGGCCTGTGGTCGAGGGCATCGAAGTCGATGCCCTCGCAGCAGCGCGCCGCCACGAGGACGATGTCGGAGAGCCCTTCGATCTTGCCGTGGGGGATGGCGATGCCGTCCCCGATTCCCGTGGTCCCGAGCCGTTCGCGCTCCAGAAGGACGCTGACGGCGCGTTCCCGATCGATGTCCGGATGCGTGCGTGCCAGGGGCTCGACCATCTCGGCGAGGACAGCTTCCTTGCTCCTCGCCGAGAGGTCGGGCAGCACAAGCCCGGGGTTCAGATAATCACCGAGTTTCATGCCGTTCGCCGTGTCGCCTAGAGGCCGGGATCGATGATGCCGAAGTTGCCGTCCCTGCGCCGGTAGACAACGTTCACCCGCTCGGTCTCAGCGTTGCGGAAGACCAGGAACTCGTAGTCCAGGGTCTCGAGCTGCATGGCGGCCTCCTCGATGTCCATGGGCTTCGGGCTGAAGCTGTCGGTGGCCACGATGCTCTTGGATTTGTCCTCGCCCTCGCCCACGAAGCTGAAGACCTCGTGACGCACGGACTTGTCCGCGGTCTTGGCCGCACGCTTGCTCTTCTGCTTCTCGCGGATGCGCTTCATCTGGGCCACGATCTTGTCCACGACGAGATCGATGGCCGAGTACATGTCGTCCGCGGACTCGTTGGCCGAAAGGTGCAGGTTGTCGTCGGAGACGATGACTTCGACCATCTGGCGGATCTTCTCCACCGAGAGGTTCACCTGAACCTCGGCGGCATCGTGGTTGGCAAGATATTTCTCAAGCTTCTCGAAGCGCTTCTCCGCATAGTCCTTGAGGTGGTCGGAAGGATCGAAGTTCTTGAAGTTGAAGGCAATGTTCATATGCTCGCTCCTTGTTCGGGGGCTTTAGAAAATCTGCTTGCGCTTGCTCGACGAGGGAATGTTGAGCGCCGTGCGGTACTTGGCCACCGTGCGGCGCGCGATGTTGACCTGCAGCTTGTCCTTCAGGATGTCCACGATCCGTTCGTCGGACAGGGGCTGCTTCGCGTCTTCCTCGCCGATGAGCTGCTTGATGAGCGCCTTGACGCTCTCCGAGCCGACCTCGCTTCCGTCGTCCAGGCTCAGGGCGGAGTTGAAGAAGAACTTGAGCTCGAAGATGCCGTGCGGCGTGGCCACGTACTTGTTGGTCGTGATGCGGCTGACGGTGGATTCGTGCATCCCGATGTCGTCGGCCACGTCCTTGAGGATCAAGGGACGCAGGTGGGTCACGCCTTCTTCGAAGAAGTCCCGCTGAAAGCGGACGATGCTCTCGATGACCTTGTAGAGCGTGCGCTGGCGCTGATAGAGGCTCTTCATCAGCCACACGGCCGAGCGCACCTTCTCCTGGAAGTAGTCCTTGTCCTTGCCCTTCCCGCCCTGCAGGCTGTCCATGTACAGGGAGTTGAGCTGCAGCCTGGGCAGCCCGTCCTCGTTGAGCACGATGACGAAGTTGTCGTCGAACTTGTACACGTACGCGTCCGGAGAGACGTACATGGGCTCGCCCGAGCCGAAGCTCGAGCCGGGCATGGGATCGAGCGTCTGGATGATGTCCAGGTATTCCCGGAGTTCCTCCAGGGAGATCTTGAATTTGCGGGCAAGCGGCTTGTAGCGCTTCTTCTCCAGGTCCTCCAGATGGTCGGAAACCAGGGAGAGCAGGATCGGATCGTCGTAGCCGTAGACGTCGAGCTGGACCAGCAGGCATTCGCGCGGGTCCCTGGCGGCCACGCCCACCGGGTCGAAGCGCTGCACGCGCAGGAGCACCGACTCCACCGCCTCCGGAGTGCTCCCGGTGACGTGGGCGATCTCGTCGACCGTGGAGGAAAGATAGCCGGAGGAGTTGAGGTTGCCGATGATGTTCTCGGCGATCTCCTTCTCCTCTTCGGTGAAATTCGAGAGGCGGGTCTGCCAGGCCAGATGCCCATCGAGGGACGGCTTGGCCGTGAGGCGGGCTTCGAAGGAGAGCCCCTCGTCGAGGGCCTCGTGCTCGCGCATCTGGGACTGGCGGGAGGCGCTGGCGAAGTCGCCCAGGTAGTTGTCCCAGTCCGCTTCGCGCTGCAGACTCTTCTCGTCGGAGGGCATCTCGTGGACGACGCCCTCGGCCTCCGCAGGCTGGGCGTTCTCAGGGGACTCGCGCTCGCTCTCCGCTTCCTCGAAGCCTTCCTCGAGAAACGGATTTTCCAGCAACTCCTGCTGCACGGTCTCCATCAGCTCGAGCCGGGAGAGCTGCAAGAGCTTGATGGCCTGCTGCAGCTGGGGGGTCATCACCAGCTGTTGCGAAAGCTTGAGCTGCTGTCTGAGTTCGAGCGCCATGCGTCCTAGCTCGCGCGGAGCCCGAGGGCACTACCGCGCAGTGGCAAAAGTCCGGCCAGGGAATGACCCGTTTCCACCCCATGCGGAAACGCGCCAGAAATACCGCCCCAAACATTCATGGGGCCGATACATCCCGTGCTGGAAATATGCCACACTCGGCAAGGTGTTGCAACGGATCAAGTCTTGAACGGCGAGCTTTTCTGAGGCATTGGCACGAAAATTCCATCAGAGGCAGAATTCCTCACCGAGGTACACCTTCCGCGCTCGCGGGTTGGCCGCGATCTCTTGCGGAGTGCCGGTCAGGATGATCGTGCCCTCGAAGACGATGGAGGCGCGATCGCAGATGGACAGGGTCTCGCGCACGTTGTGGTCGGAGATGAGGATGCCGATGCCCTTGTCCTTGAGCCCCCGGATGATCTCCTTGATGTCGTCCACGGCCAGAGGGTCGATGCCCGCGAAGGGCTCGTCGAGGAGGATGAACTTGGGGCTCCTGATGAGCGCCCGCGCGATCTCGAGCCTGCGTCGCTCGCCGCCGGAGAGGTGCACGGCGCGGGAGTTCTCGAGCCTCGTGATGCCGAGTTCCTCGAGGAGCGCGTCGCAGCGCGCGCGCTGCTCCTTGCGCGAGAGTCCGGTGTGCTCGAGGATGATCTCCATGTTCTGGCGCACGGTGAGCTTCTTGAAGATGGAGCTCTCCTGCGGCAGGTAGGACAATCCGGCGCGGGCGCGCAGGTGCAGCGGCCAGTGCGTCAGCTCCGTGTCGTCCAGAAAGACCTTCCCCTCGGTCGGCTTGATGACCCCGAGCAGCATGTAGAAGGTCGTCGTCTTGCCTGCGCCGTTGGGCCCAAGAATGCCGAAGACCTCGTTCTGGTCCAGGCCGAGATCAACGCCCTTGACCACTTCCCGCTGGCCGTACTGCTTGCGCAATCCCCGCGCTTCGAGCCTGCTGACCATGGGCTACTGCTTCTCCGGCGCGGCGCCGTCGGCGGGCTTCGCGGCATCGGGCGCCTTGGAGTCTCCGGACGGCTTGGCGGTGGGACTCAGGGATTCCTGCTTGGTGAAGAAGGTGGCCTCCACCTGCTTCTTGCCGCCTAGGACCTCGCTGCGGTTGGTCTGCGTGTAGAATTTGATGACCTCGCCGGTGACCTTGTTGCGTCCGTCCAGGATCACGGGGTTGTCCTCCATGACCAGAAGCCCCTCCTCCACGTGGAAGGTGGCCTTGCCGCAGAAGCCTTGCCTGCCTTGCTGCTGCATGCGCACGTTGCCCACGGCGACCACGCTCTTGATCTTGGCGTCCTTTTTCCCGCCCAGGGGGGACTGCGGCGCGGCCGGGGGCTCGACCGCCTGCTTGCCCTTGGCGGGCTCGGGCTCGCTGGGCTCGAGGTAGGCCGTCAGGCGGTCGGACCAGAGCTGCATCTCGCCGCGGGTCACGTGCACGTGGCCCTCGAAGACCACGCTGTCCCGGTCCTGGCTGTAGGTCAGCCTGTCGGCCGTTATGTGCGTGGGGATGTCCTTGCCCTGCTCGCCCCGCAGGGACGAGGGGACGGCGTTGCCCTGCGCCGAGGCGAGGGGCGCAGGCACGGCGGCGACGAGAGCCGCCAGCATGAAGAGCACGAGGCGCATACGCGTCATTTCTTGGACTCCGGGGCCGGTTTGGCGGCCGGGGATTTGCGGGCGATCACGACCCGCACGCCCTCCGAGGCGATGATATCCCTGTTGGTGAGGTCGATCTCGAGCTTGGGCCCGGTCATGACCATGTCTTCCTTCTGCACCACGACGTCGCCGCTGATCAGGATGCGTCTGGTCTTGCCCTGATAGTCGAGACGGTCGCCGGTGACGACGACCTGCCCGTAAACGGCCTTGACCTTCGGCGTCAAGACCATGGTGTTGTTCGTCTGGTCCACCTCGCCTTGCGGGGCCTCGATGCGGACCGTGCCGCCGTCCGCGGCGTGGTAGGTGATCACCGGATTGGTCAGGACCACTGTCCCCTTGCCGCTCTTGTAGGCGGCGCTGTCCGCGGTGAGGTCCCACAGGAGCTCCCCGGCCTCGCCCTGGGAGAGGGTGACGCCCTTCGCGGAGACGTCGATGTTGACGTCCTTGGGGAGCTGGCGGGCGACCTCGCGGGCCATGTCGATCTCGGTGCGGAAGAAAGACCAGCCCCACAGACCGGCGCCCACCAGGACGGCCAGAGCGAGAAGCGCGATGGACAGCTTGCGTCCCATCACTCGCTCCAGGCCCGCCACATCTCCTCGTATTTGCCCTGGGCTCGGAGAATGAAGGAGATGGCCTCGCGCACGGCCCCTTGGCCGCCGGGCTTTTCGGAGATCCAGGCCGCGAGGGTCTTGATCTCGGGCTGGGCGTTGGCCACGGCCATGGGCATGCCGACGGCGCGAAGCGGCTTGGCGTCGATCCAGTCGTCGCCGAGATAGGCGACCTCATCGAAGGTCAGTCCCTTGCGCTCGACGAGCTCGGTGAGGAACGGCATCTTTTCCAGATGCCCTCCGGAATAGTCGGTGATGCCGAGCTCGCGCACCCTGGCCGCCACGGCCGGCTGGTCGAGCCCCGTGATCACGGCGAAGGTGAGCCCCTCGCGCTGGGCCAGCTTGATGCCCAGGCCGTCCTGGACGTTGAAGCGTTTCAGTATCCTGCCCTCAGCATCGTAGTAGATTCCGGCATCCGTGAGCACTCCGTCCACGTCCAGAACCATCAAGCGCACCTTGCGGGCGCGTTCCTCAGGAGATGGCACTCGGGAGCCTCCAGATGGCAAGAAGATCAGTAAGCAGGGGAAGGAGTTTGTCCAGGGGCCAGGAGTTGGGGCCGTCGCACAGGGCCTTGTCCGGGTTCGGATGAACCTCCAGGAAGACGCCGCCGGCCCCCGCGGCCACGGCAGCCCGGGCCAGCGTAGGCACGTGCTCGCGCTGGCCGCCGGAGCACTGCCCCTGCCCGCCCGGCAGCTGCACGGAGTGGGTGGCGTCGAAGACCACCGGGTGGCCGAAGGCCTTCATGATCGGGATGGAGCGGAAATCCACCACGAGGTTGTTGTACCCGAAGCTCGCGCCGCGCTCGGTGAGCCAGATGCGCTCGGTACCGGCCTCGCGCAGCTTGCCCACGGCGTTTCGCATGTCCCAGGGCGCCAGGAACTGGCCCTTCTTGACGTTGACCACCTTGCCGGTGGCCGCGGCGGCCACGAGCAGGTCGGTCTGACGGCAGAGGAAGGCCGGAATCTGGAGCACGTCCGCGACCTCGGCCACCGGCGCGGCCTGCTCGGGGAGGTGGATGTCCGTGATCACGGGAAGCCCCGAGGTCTCGCGCGCCTCGGCCAGCCACTCGAGGCCCTGCTTCATGCCGGGCCCGCGGTAGCTCTTCACCGAGGTGCGGTTGGCCTTGTCGAAGGAGCTCTTGAAGATCACGCGCAGCCCCAGGCGCGCGGCGGCCTCGGCCACGGCGGCCGAGGCCTCGAGCACCAGGGAGCGGCTCTCCAGGACACAGGGACCCGCGATGACGAAGGGCGCCTCGCGGCTCCCGGCGTAGAGCTCGTCCGGAGTGGGCAGCCTGGTCGTGGTCATGCGCAACGTCCCGTCTGCCGCCTACTTGCGGCCCTTCTTGCAGGTCTTGGCGGCCTTGATGAACTCCCGGAAGAGCGGATGGGGGCGCATGGGCCGGGACTTGAACTCGGGATGGAACTGGCAGCCCAGGAACCAGGGATGGTCCTTCAGCTCGACGATCTCGGCCAGCTCGCCGTTGGGCGACATGCCGGAGAAGACGTAGCCGTGCTTCTCCATGTCGGGCAGATACTTCTGGTTGAACTCGTAGCGGTGGCGATGGCGCTCGTGGATGGACTCCTCGGCGTAGGCCTCGAAGGCCTTGGTGCCCTTCACGACCACGCAGGGGTAGCTGCCCAGGCGCATGGTGCCGCCGAGGTCGGAGTTCTTGTCGCGCTTCTCCACGCACTGGCTGCGGAAGTCGAACCACTCGGTCATCAGGTAGATGATCGGCTCCTGGGTCAGGGGGTCGAACTCCTCGGAGTCGGCCTTCTCGACGCCGAGCACGTTGCGCCCCGCCTCGATGCAGGCGCACTGCATGCCCAGGCAGATGCCGAAGAAGGGAACCTTGTTCTCGCGGGCGTGGCGGATGGCCTCGATCTTGCCCGGGATGCCGCGGGAGCCGAAGCCGCCGGGCACGAGCACGCCGTCGCATCCGGCGAGCGCCTTCTTGACGTTGGCCGGGGTGACTTCCTCGGAGTTGACGTACTTCAGGTTGACCTTGACGTCGTTGGCCACGCCGCCGTGGATGAGGGCCTCGTGCAGGCTCTTGTAGGCCTCCTTCAGGTCCACGTACTTGCCCACGATGGCGATGGTGACCTCGCCGCGCGGGTTGTCGAGCTTGTGGGTCAGGGTCTCCCAGGCGGTCAGGTCGGCGTTCTTGGCGGGCAGCCGCAGCATGATGGCGATCTTCTGGTCAACGCCCTCGGTGTAGAACTTGAGCGGCACCTTGTAGATGTTGTCCACGTCCACGGCGGAGAACACGGCGTCGGAGTCCACGTTGCAGAAGAGCGCGATCTTGCGCTTGATGTCGGCGTCGAGCTCCATCTCGGAGCGGCAGAGGATGATGTCGGGCTGGATGCCGATGCTGCGCAGCTCCTTGACGCTGTGCTGGGTGGGCTTGGTCTTCAGCTCGCCCGCGGCGCGCATGTAGGGCACCAGCGTCAGGTGGATGTAGAGGCAGTTCTCCTTGCCCAGGTCCGTGCGCATCTGGCGGATGGCCTCGAGGAAGGGCTGGCCTTCGATGTCGCCCACGGTGCCGCCGATCTCGATCAGGGCCACGTCCTCGTCCGTGACCACGGAGAGGATGGCGCGCTTGATCTCGTCGGTGATGTGCGGGATGACCTGGACCGTGCCCCCAAGGTAGTCGCCGCGGCGCTCCTTCTGGATGACGCGGTGGTAGATGGAGCCGGAGGTGAAGTTGTTCTTCTGGGTCATGAAGACGTCGATGTAGCGCTCGTAGTGCCCCAGATCGAGGTCGGTCTCGGCTCCGTCCTCCGTGACGTAGACCTCGCCGTGCTGGAAGGGATTCATGGTCCCCGGGTCCACGTTGATGTAGGGGTCGAGCTTCTGAATGGTGCACTTCAGGCCACGGGCCTTCAGCAGGGCGGCGATGGACGCGCCGGCTAGGCCCTTGCCCAGGGACGACAGCACTCCGCCGGTAATGAAAATGAACTTGGTCTTCATGCGGCTCCTCATACCTTGAAATACGTGCGAAATTTCTCGCCCACACGGCGATCCGGCGGATTGTATTCGGCTGGACGCGGCTTGAAAAGGGCTTTTTCACGCAAAGAGCGCCACGCCCGGCAACTCACGGTTGACGCCGCCTGCGCCTCCCCTTATGGTGCGCCCGGGCATGCAATGCTAGAATGCGGAAAATGCCCTCCCCGACAGGAGAACCCCCTTTGAGCCAGGTCAATACACTCGTCATCACCGGCTACGGCACCAACTGCCACAAGGAATCCGCCCACGCGGCGAAACTGTGCGGCAGCGACAGCGCGGACGTGGTCTTCTTCTCGGATCTGCGCGCGGGCCGGGTGAAGCTTGCGAACTACAACTTCCTCATCTTCCCCGGCGGCTTCCTCGACGGCGACGACCTGGGTGCGGCCCAGGCCGCGGCGTTGCGCTGGCGCTACATGGCCTCGGGCGACGGTGCGCTGATCCTCGACCAGCTCAAGTCCTTCTTCGAGGACGGCGGCCTGATCCTCGGCATCTGCAACGGCTTCCAGCTCCTGGCCAAGCTCGGGCTCCTGCCCGCGCTCGGCGGCCGCTACTTCGAGCGCACCATCTCGCTGTCCAACAACGACTCCGCGCGCTTCGAGGACCGCTGGGTGTGGCTCAAGTCCAACCCCGAGAGCCCCTGCGTCTTCACCAAGGGCATAGACCGCCTCTACCTGCCCGTGCGCCACGGTGAGGGCAAGGTGGTCTTCGAGGACGATGCGGCCATGGCCGCGGTCACGGACGCGGGCCTCGTGGCGCTGCAGTACGTGCACCCGGAGACGGGCGACCCCACGCAGGAGTATCCCTACAATCCGAACGGCTCGCCGCTCGGCATCGCCGGGCTGACCGATCCTTCGGGCCGCATCCTGGGGCTCATGCCCCACCCCGAGGCCTTCAACCACCCGACCAACCATCCCAACTGGACGCGCGGCGCGAGCGATCCCCTGGGCATCAGCCTCATCGAGGCAGGCATCCGCCACCTCAAGGACTCCTGATTGGCCGACGAGCCCGCTGCGCCGCTCCCCTCCCTGCCTCCAGGCCGGTCCTCGTTCGAGGATCTCATGGACCTGGCGATCACGGAGGCGCGGCGCGGCGCGGGCCTGGGCGAGGTGCCTGTCGGCGCGGTCCTGGTCGGTCCTGACGGCGCGATCATGGCGAAGGCCTGCAACGCCCCCATTTCCGAAAACGACCCCACGGCCCACGCGGAAGTGCGCGCCCTGCGCGCCGCCGCGGCCGCGCTCGGCAACTACCGCCTGCCCGGCACCACCCTGGTGGTCACGCTTGAGCCCTGCGTCATGTGCCTGGGCGCGCTGGTCCACGCGCGCGTGGAGAGTGTGGTCTTCGGCGCGCCGGATCCCAAGACCGGCGCCTTCGGCTCGCAGCTCGACGGTCCGGCCCTGCCCTTCTTCAACCACCGTTTGAAAGTCCTCGGCGGCGTGCGGGCCGAAGCCTGCGGCGCGCTCCTGCGCGACTTCTTCCGCGCCCGGCGCGACTAGCCATCCCGCAGCGATGGTCCCCGGTCATGGGCTCACATGAGCACCGGGGCACTCAAACCGGCGCGCGCACCGCGCACCAGCGCGGCAGTGCGCGCCGACCATGCCCGGCTCCCATCTGCCGCGCCGCACTCCGAAAACAGGCACGACGCGCTTTTGCGCACCGGCAAAAACTCGTCTTGACGCCCGCCTCCCCTGCGGGTATCAAACTGCCCTTCCGTTTGGCGCGGAGAGGTACCGAAGTGGCCGTAACGGGCCCGACTCGAAATCGGGTTGTCGGTGTGAGCCGGCACGTGGGTTCGAATCCCACCCTCTCCGCCATTCTTATTCCATCTCTTTTCATCTCCTTTGCCCTTCAAAAAAACGACCTCTTGTTCTGTTGCAAGATGTCTCATTTGATGCCCATCGCGAAATTAGCCCTTGTGACAAAATAAATACTAGTACATAGTAATTTGACTATCATTTCATCTTGAAAAATAAGGTTGCCCCCGATGCGCACTCTTTTTCCTGGCTACTACCGCTACGATCAAGATGAATTCAAGCATCTCTGGCAGAAAGCACTGTTTATTTTTGACGCAAACGTCCTATTGAATTTTTATAGTTACCCGGAAGACCTCAGGGACATATTCTTTTCTGTATTAGAAAAGGTATCCGATAGAATTTGGATCCCATATCACGTAGCCCTTGAGTTTCATAGAAACAAGTTCAATAAGATTAGAGAGGCAAACTTAAAATTAGAAAATTTGCTTCAAACAATAGATAAAACCAGTGATGATTTAAGTAAAGAAATTAGATTGATTGAATTGGAGAAGCGACGGATTGGTGTAGACAACATCCAAGACCGCATTTCAGCTGTACATGAAGCACATAAAAATCTTTCTGAAGCTGCTGCAAAAGCATGTGAGCGATTGCCAGAAATATGTTTAAACGATGAGATCGGGAATCACATTTGTGAACTTTTTCATGGCAGGGTTGGGTCACCACCAAGTGATCAGAATGAAATTGAAAGAATTAATATTGAAGGTCAAAAGCGATACGACAATAGAATACCGCCAGGGCATGAAGACCAAAAGAAAAAAGGCGATGGCCAATTTCATGACAGAGGCATCGTCTATTATAGAAAATATGGAGATTTTATCATATGGAAGCAATTGTTAGGGCATACAGCAACTAACGACATTAAGGATGTAATATTTGTCACAGGAGATAGAAAGGAAGACTGGTGGTGGATTGAGGAAGGGAAAATAATTGGCCCCCAACCTGCACTAGTTCAGGAGATCATGCGGGATGGGAAAGTATCAAACTTTTGGATGTATACAGCAGATCAATTCCTAAAAAGATCCGAAGAATTACTGCAAATAGAAGGGATTACAGATGAAACGATCGCTCAAGTTAAAGATTTTACAGAATCAGAGAAGAGCTTGCCAAAACTTGATAATGAGTCGCGTGTCGCCATTAATGCTATCACATCTTCATTTTTTGATGCTGCCCTAAACGATTTATCGTTTTTAAATAACCAAAGTGGTATTTATCACATAAAAAATAATATTCTAAACACTTGGAAGAATGAATATCAAGATGAAGATGCCGTTTATGCATGGCTACAAGAAACACATGAGAATGTATTTCGAAACAGAACTTTTCCAGATTTCATAGCGCACAGAAATACTAGGACTATTGGGTATGAAGTAAAATATTTGAGAAATTTTGAAAAATTCATCTTTCCCCCTTCAATCATAAATTCCCTCCTTCGTGGATATATGGAAGTTCACGAAGGAAGACTTAGTGAATTTCATGTAATTGCTATTATTAGCGCTGATGATGCCCTTGCTATAATTTCTAATGAAATGATACCAGAACTGCGCAGAAGAGTTTCAAATCTCTTAACAAAATACCCAGCTGACTCTATTATTGTTGGCTGGATTAACGGAGAAGAATTTATCCCTCTTCTTTTTTAGGAGCTGTAGATTCAACGCTGACAACTATCCTCTCTTCATTCTGATCAAACGAAAATCTCTGGATTCAAAGTTTTCTATTTTCTACCTAGCCGCATCTTTACGATTCCTGCCCCCTCGTAGTATGAAAACACCGTTCATGCTGTCGAAACCCTGCACAGAAAAGGTGTTCCGATAGTGCCTCACAGCCTGTCCGACAGGCCTTTCCCCTGTTAGGGGAATGATTCGGCCACCGTCCAGGCTGGCTTCGCATATCCGTCGAAAACAGAGGATTCAGACTCTTCCCAATCAGTTTTTCGACCCTACCTTTAAACAGCATTCAGGACTCGAACGTCCTGCAGCGACTTGTGTCTGGACACGAGGGGGAACAATCATGTCCGTTCGTCACGTCGTGCTGAGCGCCGCAGGCGCCGCGGCACTGGCAAGTATCGTCATTCTCGTCTGCCTCATTGCGGAGACGCCCGTCCCGCTCTGGCTCGCGGCCGTGGCCGCGCTTCTGGCCGTGGGCACGCTCGTCGCGGCGGTCGCGCTCGTGAGCGCGCCGCTGGCGAAGCTCCAGACCATGCTGCCCGCCGCTCTGGCCGGGACGCTCGACGCCGCTGCCGCGCTTCCGGGCTCGGGGGAGATGGCCGCTCTCGGCAAGGGACTCGTGGAACTTTCCGCGTGCATCAGCGACACCCGAAAAACCGTGCGCGACAAGGAGCGCCTGGCGCTCGAGGCCCAGACCACCTGCACCGAGGCCATCGCCCAGGCCAAGGAGGCCTCGAGCCTGGCCGAGCATTCGCGCGCCGACTACCTGCTGACCGCCGCAAAGCGGCTGGAGAAGGTCGTCGAGCGCATCCAGCGCTCCGTGTCCTCTCTCTCGGACAGGATGGAGCGCATCTCCGAAGGCGCGGACCTGCAGAAGCAGCGCATGCTGGAGACGGCCACGGCCATGGGCGAGATGAACATGGCCATCACCGACATCTCCAAGAGCTCGTCCGAGGCCTCCCTGAGCGTGGAGAACGCCAAGGAGCAGGCCGACCAGAGCGCCAAGATCGTGGGCGAGGCCATCGCGGCCATCGCCACGGTCAACGAGGCCACATCGAGCCTGCGCAGCGACATGGGCAGCCTCGGCGAGCAGGCCAAGTCCATCGACCGCATCATCAACGTGATCAACGACATCGCGGACCAGACCAACCTGCTGGCGCTGAACGCGGCCATCGAGGCCGCGCGGGCGGGCGACGCGGGGCGCGGCTTCGCCGTGGTGGCCGACGAGGTGCGCAAGCTGGCCGAGAAGACCATGAACGCGACCAAGGAGGTCGGCGACTCCATCATCGCCATCCAGAACTCCGTGCAGGCCAACGTGGGCCAGATGGACGCGGCCGTGCACCACACCGACGACGCGGCCAGCCTCGCGCACGACTCCGGAGAGGCCACGCAGGAGATCCTGCGCTTCGCCGAGGAGAACACGATGATGATCCATGCCATAGCCGCGGCCTCGGAGGAGCAGTCGGTCAGCTCCGTGCACATCAGCCGGGCCATCGAGGAGACCGAAAAGGTGGCGGGCGAGATATCCGACGGCATCCACGACTCCACGCGCGCGGTGCAGGAGATCTCCGACCTCTCGCACGAACTCTCACTGCTCCTTTCCGACCTCAAGAGCGGCATGAGCCTGGACACGCTGATGCCCTGGAACAGCACCCTGGCCACCGGAGTGAAGATCATCGACGAGCAGCACAGGAAGCTCGTGGACATGATCAACGGCCTGTACACGGCCATGAAGTCCGGCCAGGGGCGCAGCGCCATGCAGGGCCTGCTGGACGGGCTGGCCCAGTATACGGTGCAGCACTTCGCCACCGAGGAGAAGTACTTCGACAAGTTCGGCTACGCCGAGAAGGCCGGACACAAGCGCGCCCACGCCGAACTCACGGGCCAGGTCCTGGACTTCGTCGGCAAGGTCAAATCCGGCGAGGCCGATGTGACCATGGAACTCATGAACTTCCTGCGCGACTGGCTGATCAACCACATCGTCAAGACCGACAAACGCTACGCGAAGTTCTTCCTGGACAACGGGCTCGAAGCGGCCTGAGGCCGACGAGACAGGAAAGAAGGAAAGGCGCCCCTGCCGCTGATCGCGGCAGGGGCGCCTTTTCTTTGTAAAAGCGGGCCGAACTCAGCCCAGGTATGCCTTCTTGACCCGCTCGTCGGCCATGAGAATCTTGGCGTCGCCTTCCACGACCAGGCTGCCTGCCTCGAGCACGTAAGCACGGTGCGCCGCCTGCATGGCCAGATGGGCGTTCTGCTCCACGAGCAGGATGGTCGTGCCTTCGCGGTTCAGCGCCGCGATGATCTCGAAGATCTCCTCCACCACGATGGGCGCGAGGCCGAGCGAGGGCTCGTCCAGCAGGAGCAGGCGGGGCCTGCTCATGACCGCGCGGGCGATGGCCAGCATCTGCTGCTCGCCGCCCGAAAGCGTGCCCGCGGGCTGGCGCTCGCGCTCGCGCAGCCTGGGGAAGAGGGAGAACATGCGTTCCAGATCCTCGGCTACCGCGACGGCGTCGTCGCGGATGTAGGCGCCGAGCTCCAGGTTGTCGCGCACGGTGAGCTTGGCCAGCACCTGGCGGCCCTCCGGGCTGTGCGCGATGCCGAGCCGCACGACCTTGTCGGGCCCGAGCCCGGCGATGTCGCGCCCCTCGAAGCGGATGGCGCCCTTCTTGACACGCAGAAGCCTGGACACGGCGCGCAGGATGGTGGTCTTGCCCGCGCCGTTGGCGCCGATGAGCGTGACGATCTCACCCTCGTTCACGCGCAGGCTGACGTCCTCCACGGCCGCGACCGGACCGTAGGAAATGCTCACATGATCGAGCTCAAGCATGGGATTCTCCCAAAGCGGACTCACCCAGATAGGCCTGCACGACCTTCTCGTCGTCCTGCACTTCCTCAGGCGTGCCCAGAGCGATGAGCTCGCCGAAGTTGAGCACCGCGATGCGGTCGCACAGCCCCATGACCATGGGCACGTGGTGCTCGATGAGCAGGACCGTGAGAGAGAACGTCTCGCGTATCTCGCGGATGAATCCGGACAGGGCCTGCTTTTCCGAGGGGTTCATGCCCGCGGCGGGCTCGTCCAGAAGGAGCAGGCGCGGCGAGAGCGCCAGGGCGCGGGCGATCTCGAGGCGGCGGCGGTCGCCGTAAGGCAGGCTGCCCGCGGCGCGCTCCGCCCGGGACTCGAGCCCCACGAGGCGCAGAAGCTCCCAGGCCCGCTCGCGGCCTTCGTCCTCCTCGCGCCGGGCCGCGGAGAGGCCCACCACCTGGCTCCACAGTCCGGAGCGCAGCCGGCACTGCCCGGGCACGCGCACGTTGTCCAGGACGCTCATGCCCGCGAACAGGCGGATGTTCTGGAACGTCCGGCCGATGCCGAGGCGGGCGATCTCCTCCGGGATGAGCCCGGCGAGGTCGCGCCCCGCAAAGGCCACCCGGCCGGAAGTCGGCCGGGTCATGCCCGTGAGCATGTTGAAGAAGGTGGTCTTGCCCGCTCCGTTGGGACCGATGAGGCCGAAGATCGAGCCCTCCTCGATGGACAGCGAGACACCGGCCACGGCCGTCAGGCCGCCGAAGGACTTGGTCAGGTCCGAGACTTCGAGGATGGCGCTCATGCCCCCTCCCCTTCCGGCTTGCGGCGGAGCGTGATCCCGGCCAGGCCGCGCGGCAGGTAGACGCAGGCCAGCACCAGGACCAGGCCGTTCAGGATGAGGCGCGAGTCGCGCAGCGGCCTGAGCACCTCGGGCAGGGCCACGAGCAACGCGGCGCCGAGCAGCGGACCCCACTTGGAGCGGCTGCCGCCGATGAGCACGTAGGCCAGGCAGGCCACCGAGGCGTCGAAGGTGCCCTGGCGCGCGTTCCAGGTATTCAGGAAGGGAGCACTCATGGCCCCGGTCACGCCCGCCACGGCGCAGCCGATGGTGAAGGCCGCCACCTTGCTGCGCGTGGTGCGCACGCCCATGGCCCCGGCCGCGAGTTCGTCCTCGCGGATCGACATGAAGTCGCGTCCCGCGCCCACCCGCTCGAGCCGGGTCACGAAGACCAGGGTGAGCAGGAGCAGCGGCCCGAAGAACCAGAAGTAGGCGATGCGGCTGTCGAAGGCCTGCGGGATGCCGAAGATGCCCACGGCGCCGCCCGCGATGGGCATGTTCAGCACCACCACGTTGACCACCTGCACGAAGGCGATGGTGGCCAGCGCCAGGTAGATGCCCCGGAGCCTGAGCGCCGGAAAGCCCACGGCCACGCCGAGGACCACGGAGAGCGCCAGGGCGAACAGCCATTCCACCGGGTACATGCACCAGCCGAGCGCCGCGCGCCACGCCGTAAAGGCCGGGTGCGTGCCCATGATCGCGGCCACGTAGCCGCCCAGCGAATAGAAGCCGATGGAGGCCAGGCTCAGCTGCCCGGCCATGAGCGGGAAGTAGAGCGAGTAGCCGAGCAACGCCTGCTGCAGGATGGAGATGATCAGAAAGCCGTAGAGGTCGAGAAAGGTTCCCATGGCCGCCCCCTAGACCTTCTGCTCTGTCTTGCCGCCAAGGATGCCCTGTGGCCGGACGAGGAGGATGATGAAGAGCAGCGCATAGGGCACGGCCTCCTTGAAGGAGGAGAGGTCCGGCGGCAGGAAGGCCTCGGCCAGGCCGATGAGCAGCCCGCCGAGCACGGAGCCCGGAATGGAGCCGAGCCCGCCGAGCACGATGACCGCCAGCCCCTTCAGGCCGTAGGAGACGCCGAAATAGGGCCCGGCGAGGCCGAAGCTGACGCCGATGAGCGTGCCCGCGAGGCCGCCGAGCAGGCCGGAGATGAAGAAGGTGCCCATGATGAAGAGATCCACGTTGATGCCGAGCAGGCTTGCGGTGTCCGGGTTCTCCGCCGTGGCCAGGAGCGCCTTGCCCGACTTGGTACCGTGGATGCCCCAGACCAGCAGGCCGAGCATGAGCATGCTCACGCCGAAGAGGACCACCTGAACGGTGCGCACGATGACCGGCTTGCCGCCGACCTTGAAGATCACGGCCGCGGGCAGGGAGCCGAGCACGCCCTGGGGAAAGGAGTAGATCTCCGCGCCGAAGACGTACTGGATGCAGTTGACCAGGATGAGCGCCACGCCCAGGCTCGAGACCAGGGCCAGCAGGGCGTCGGCCTGGCGCTCGCGCAGGGGCTTGAAGGCCAGCCGCTCGACGAGCAGGCCCGCGAGACCCGCCAGGACGGTTCCGACCAGGAGCGCCAGGGGAAAGGGCAGCGTGAAGGGCAGCGCCTTCCCCGCGAGCATGCCGTTGATGCCGAAATGGCCCACGGCCAGGATGTAGGTCAGGTACGCGCCGAGGGTGAAGACCGCGCCGTGGGCGAAGTTGATGATCCCGAGAATCGAGAAGACCAGTGTGTAGCCCAGTGCGAAGATGGCATAGACCGAGCCCATGCTCAGGCCGTTGAGCAGATTCTGGACGAACCAGGAAAGTGTCATGGGAGCGCCGAAACGGCGGGGGAAGGCGGATGCCGCCTTCCCCCGCGCGAAGTCTTATATGTTAGCGGGGAAGCAGCACGAATTTGCCGCTGGAGCCGTCTTGCGCCATATGGATCTGGGAGACGTAGAAATCCTTCTGCTGGACCTCGCCCTGCTTGTTCATGCTGATCTCGCCGAGCGGGGTCATGACCGAGCCCTGGCGCAACGCGGCGTTCAGGGCGGTGCGCACCTGGGCCAGGTCCATGTCGTTCACCTTCTTCTTGGCGGCGGTGCCCACCTTGCGCAGGGCTTCCACCACGACCTGCACGGCGGCGAAGGACTGGGCCGAGAACTGGGCCGGAGCCTTCTTGTAGGCCTTCTCGAAGGCGGCCACGAAGGCCTTGTTGACCGGGTTGTCGGCCTCGGGGCTGTAGGCCTGGGCCACGAGGATGCCCTCGCACAGGGAGCCGCAGACTGGGAACATGTTGGGCGAGTTGAGCCCGTTGCCGCCCACGATGGGGCCGGAGAAGCCGAACTGGCGCAGCTGCTTGACCAGGTTGCCGGAGTCGGCGGCCAGGCCCGAGATGACGACCATGTCGGCCTCGGCCCCGAGCACCGCGGTGACCTGGGTGGTGAAGTCGGTGTCCGTGGTCTGGAAGCGCTGCACGGTCACGATCTGAAGCCCCAGGCTCTTGATGGCATCCTGGAAGACGCCGGTCTCGGAGGTCGAGAAGGCGTCGTTCTGGGCGAAGAGCACGGCCACCTTCTTGACACCCGGGTGCAGGGCCAGGGCCTTCTTCAGGGAAACGGGCGCGACCACGGTCATGGGGGCGGAGATGCGGCCGATGTACTCGCCGATCTCGGGGATGCCCTTGGCCGTGTTGGAGGGGGCGATGACCGGAACCTTGGCGCGCTCGGCCAGAGGGTCGGCGGCAAAGGCCTGCTGGGAAAGCGTCGGACCCACGATGGCCACGACCTTGCCCTGGGTGATCAGGTTCTGGAAAGCGTTGACCGCGCCGGCCTCGTCGCCGCCGGTATCCTGGAAGATGAGCTTCACGGGAACGCCGTTCACGCCGCCGTTGGCGTTCAGATACTCCTCGGCGATCTTGGCGCCGTTCACCTGCTCCTGCCCGAAGAGGGCGATGTTCGTGGTCTGGGCCACGGCGATGCCGATGGGGATGGGGGAACCCACGGTGTCGGCCCGAGCGGGCACGGCCATCGCCAGCAGCAAAGCCATGATCAATACGATGCGGGACATGCTCTCCTCCGTCAGATATGCGGTAGCAACCGAAGCGTGATAAATCGGCGCAAACTTCCGGCCTTGTCAAGCTGAGAAACGCCTGTGCGCAACAGGAATCGGCATTTTATCCAAAAATGGCAAGATACCGTTTTCGTCTGTCCCGGGCGCCCGTTCAGAGCAAAACGACACGGCCCCTCAGGTTGTGGGCCGGAAATTATTCTGCTAGAGGCCAGCGCCATGGGGCGAAGCCCCGTCCCGGGGCGCCGGAGCCCATGCCCCGCACAAGGAACACGCATGACGACCCCGTTCACTCTTTTCATAGAGACCTACATCAAACTTTTCTTTCTGCTCACGCCCTTTTTCGTGCTCTCGGCCTTTCTGTCCATGACGCGCGAAATGGACCTGCGCGCCCGGCGCGCGCTCGCCCTCAGGGTCATGCTGGCCGTGGCCGTGGCCGGCTGCGTGCTTTCGCTGGCGGGCAACGCCATCTTCAACCTCTTCGGCATCACCCTGGACGCCTTCCGCGTCGGCGCGGGCGCCCTGCTCTTCCTGTCCGCCGTCTCCCTGGTGCGTGGGACCAGGGCCGAACAGACGCCGGAGAGCGAGGGCGACATCAGCGTGGTTCCCCTGGCCATTCCCATCACCATCGGTCCGGCCACGGTGGGCGCGCTGCTGGTCATGGGCGCCCAGCTCGAGGCGCCCCTGGAGCGGGCCGTGGAACTCGGCGCCTTCGTCGCGGCCAGCATCTCCGTGGGCGTCATGCTGCTCGCGGCCACGGCCATCGAGCGCCTGGTCGGCCGCATGGGGCTGACCATCCTCTCCAAGCTGACCGGTCTCATCCTGGCCGCCCTCTCGGCGCAGATCGTCTTCACCGGCATACGCGGGCTGCTGGGCCGCTAGCCGACTCCCCCGCTCCGACGCCCCCGACTCCGCGACGCCGACGACGGGAATGTTACCCGTGTCACATATTGCCGCGGCGTCTTGCCAAGGAGCATCCCTTGCACTAGACCTTGTTTCCAGGAACTGCCCGCTCCAGGAAAACAGCCTATGCTGCCACTCATCAACTCCTCGTATTTCCAGAATCTTGTCGAAGGATTCACCAACGGCGTCCTCATCGTCAACAGCAACGGCGAGGTCTACGTCGCCAACACCGCCGCAGCCCACACCCTGGGCTTCGAACTCGAGGAGTGCACCGGCAGGACGTGGGGCGAGCTGCTGGCAGGCGTGCACTACGCCACGAAACTGGAAGGGTTCATGCATGACGCCGCAGCCATGGACCGCTGCAACCTGCCCTTCTTCACGCCCTACCAGCGGCCGGACGGCCAGACCCGCTACCTGAACCTGACCACCACTCCCCTGGTGGAGTGGCACAAGATGTTCGGGATCATGATCCTGATCACGGACGTCACCTCCCTGCAGCTCCTGCACCAGCGGGAGAAGGCCATCCTGACCGAGAACAACCAGCTGCAGCTCGAACGCTACGAGAGCCTGCACAACATCTCCCAGGCCATCGCCCACCAGATCAGGAACCCCATGCTGACCATCGGCGGCTTCGCCGGACTCCTGCTGCGCCGCGCAGGCAGCAGCGGCGAGCCCTGCCGTCCGGACCTGCTGGAAGGCATCCTGGACGCCTCGCGCCGCCTGGAGGAGATCGTCAACGCGGTCAGCCACTACACCTCGCTCTCGCTCCAGGACCCTCTCCCCACCTCGATCACGCGGCTGATCGAGGAAGCCAGAGCACTGATGGACGAGCAGACCGGAGCCGGAGAGCAGAAGCTCGAATGGGACATCCGCGTGGAGCCTGCCGAGGTGGTACTCGACGTACGCCTCTTCATGGACGCGGCCCGGGAGATCCTGCGAAACGCCCTGGAGGCCCTTTCCCCCCGTCCCCGCGGGGCGGGCCGCATAGCCCTGCGCGGCAGCCGCAACGGCCAGACCTATCTCCTTATCTTCTCGGACAACGGCCAGGGCATCGATCCCGCCCACCTGCCCTACGTCACCGATCCCTTCTTCACTACCAAGGCCGTGGGCGTGGGCATGGGACTGACCAACGTGGAGCGCATCGTGCGCGAGCACAAGGGCACGCTGTTCATCTCCTCGCAACAGGGCAAGGGAACCGCGGTCTCCATCGAGATGCCCCTGGACCTCTCCGTCGTCAACGTTGCGTCCTGAGGCAACCGCGAACGCCGAGGGAGCAACCGTTTTTTGCGCGTCTGAACGCGAAAAGGCCGCGCCGAGCATCTCGGCGCGGCCTTCGCGTCTTTGCTGGTCGGAAGGGACGGTCTAGTCGCGCTTCTTCAGCCAGGGCATCATGGAACGCAGCGAGGCGCCGACCTTCTCGATCTGGTGCTCGGCGTTCATGCGGCGCATGGCGTTGAACCTGGGCTTGCCCGCCATGTTCTCGACGATGAATTCGCGCGCGAACTCGCCCTCCTGGATCTCGGAGAGGATGCGCTTCATCTCCTTCTTGGTCTCGCAGGTGACCACGCGCGGGCCGCGCGTGTAGTCGCCGTACTCGGCGGTGTCGGAGATGGACCAGCGCATCTTGGAGAGGCCGCCCTCGTAGAACAGGTCCACGATGAGCTTCATCTCGTGCATGCACTCGAAGTAGGCGATCTCGGGCTGGTAGCCGGCTTCGACCAGGGTCTCGAAGCCCGCCTTGATGAGCGCGGAGACGCCGCCGCAGAGAACGGCCTGCTCGCCGAAGAGATCGGTCTCGGTCTCTTCCTTGAAGGTGGTCAGGATGACGCCGGAGCGGGTGGCGCCGATGCCCTTGGCGTAGGCCAGGGCCTTCTGCAGGGCCTGCCCGGAGGCGTCCTGCTCCACGGCCACCAGGGCGGGCACGGCGCCGCCCTCGGTGTATGTGCGGCGCACCATGTGGCCCGGGCCCTTGGGCGCGATCATGAAGACGTCCACGTCCTTGGGGGCCACGATCTGGCCGAAGTGCACGTTGAAGCCGTGGCCGAAGGCCAGGGCCTTGCCGGCGGAAAGCCCGGGCTTGATTTCGTTCTCGTAGAGGCTGCGCTGATACTGATCCTGGATGAGGATCATGATCACGTCGGCCTGCTTGGCCGCCTCGGCGGCGGACACGGGCTTGAAGCCGTGCTCCACGGCCAGGTCGTAGTTGGGGCCGCCCGGACGCTGTCCGACGATGACGTTCACGCCGGAGTCGCGCAGGTTCTGGGCGTGGGCGTGTCCCTGGCTGCCGTAGCCGATGATGGCCACGGTCTTGTCCTTCAGCAGTCCGAGATCGGCATCCTGTTCGTAATAGACTTTCATCATTATCCCCTTTTTTTCTGGCGGCCCGAAGGCGAGACGAGACCTGTCGCCGTGTGCGGCAGGCCTCCGCCGTGTTGTCGTTGCTTACGTCCTAGTCCTGCAGGCTGCGCTTGAGCGCCACGGTTCCCGTGCGGGCGATCTCCTTGATCCCGAAGCGCTGCAGCATGCTGAAGATGGCCGAGATCTTCCCCCTGTCGCCGGTGGCCTCGATGGTCAGTTCCTCGGGGCTCACGTCCACGACCTTGCAGCGGAATATGTCCACGATGCGCAGTATCTCGGCACGCCGGGAATCCTCGGCATTGACCTTGAGGAGCACCATCTCGCGCTCGACGGAGATGTGCTCGGTCAGATCCACCACCTTGATGGTCGTCACGAGCTTGCGAAGCTGCTTGACGATCTGCTCGATGATCTGCTCGTCGCCGAAGGTGGTGATGGTCATGATGGACATGCCCCGGTCGAGCGTCGGCCCGACGTTCAGCGACTCGATGTTGAAGCCCCTGCCGCTGAACAGGCCCGCGACGCGCGAAAGCACGCCGGGCTCGTTCTCGACGAGGATGGAGAGAACGTGTCGTTTGCCTTCCATGGTCCCCTCCTACACCAAGAGCATTTCGCCCAGCGACTTTCCGGCCGGGACCATGGGGTAGACGTTTTCTTCCTGGGCCACCCGCACGTCGACGATGACGGTCTTCTTGATGGCGAAGGCCTCTTTCAAAACCTTCTCCACGTCGCGCGAGCGCGTCACGCGGAAGCCGGCCGCGCCGTAGGCCTCGGCGAGCTTCACGAAGTCGGGCTGGGCCTCCATGCAGGTGGAACAGTAGTTCTTCTTGTAGAAGAGCTCCTGCCACTGCCTGACCATGCCGAGGAATCCGTTGTTCAGGATGATGATCTTCACCGGCAGGTTGTAGCAGACGGCCGTGGCCAACTCCTGGATGTTCATCTGGATGGAGCCGTCGCCCGCGATGTCGATGACCAACTGGTCGGGGAAGGCCATCTGGGCGCCGATGGCCGCGGGAAACCCGTAGCCCATGGTCCCGAGCCCGCCCGAGGAGAGGAAGGTGCGCGGCGCCTGGAAGCCGTAGAACTGGGCCGCCCACATCTGGTTCTGGCCCACTTCCGTGGCGATGATCGCCTTGCCCTTGGTCAGCTCGTAGATCTTCTCCACCACGTACTGCGGCTTGACCGCCTCGCCCTTCTTGGGAGGCGTGTACTTGATGGGATGCTCGAGGTCCCAGTCGATGGTCGTCTTGACCCAGGGCTCGTGGGCGCTGACGAAGTCGAAGGCGCCGAGGTCCGACTCGACGATGGCGCGCATCTCGGCCAGCGCCAGCCCCATGTCGGCGACCATGGGCACGTGGACGGCCACGTTCTTCTGGATGGAGGTCGGGTCGATGTCGATGTGCACGAGCTTGGCCTTGGGCGCGAACTCCGCGATCTTGCCGGTGACGCGATCGTCGAAGCGCGCGCCGAGCGCCAGGATCAGGTCGGAGTCCTGGATGGCCTTGTTGGCCGTGAAGGTGCCGTGCATGCCGAGCATGCCGAGCCACAGGGGATCGTCCGCCGGGAAGCAGCCGAGCCCCATGAGCGTGGCCGTGACCGGGATGTGCAGCTTGCGCGCGAGCCAGGTCAGATCCTCGGCCGCATTGGACGAGATCACGCCGCCGCCCGCGTAGATCACGGGCCGCTGGGCCTTCTTGACCAACTCGATGATCTTCTGCAGCTGCCGCTTGTTGGGCTTGATGTTGGGATTGTAGCTGCGCATCTTGATGGCCTCGTCGTCAGGCCAGACGAACTTGATCTTCGCCTGCATGATGTCCTTGGGCAGGTCCACGAGGACCGGTCCCGGACGGCCGGTATGCGCGAGGTAGAAGGCGCGGCGGATGGTCAAGGCGAGGTCCTTGATGTCCTTGACCAGGTAGTTGTGCTTTGTACAGGAGCGGGTGATTCCGACGATGTCCACTTCCTGGAAGGCATCGTTGCCGATGAGGGGAGTGGGCACCTGCCCGGTGATGATGACCACCGGGATGGAATCCATGTAGGCGGTGGCGATGCCGGTGACGGTGTTGGTCGCGCCCGGCCCCGAGGTGACCAGGCAGCAGCCCGTCTTCCCCGAGGCGCGGGCGTAGCCGTCCGCAGCGTGGATCGCACCCTGCTCGTGCCGAACAAGGATATGCTGGATGGGGTGTTTCGGAAGTTCGTCGTAGATGTCGATCACGGCCCCGCCGGGGTAGCCGAAGATGACGTCAACTCCTTCTCGCTTCAAACATTCCAGCAGGATCTGAGCTCCGGTGAGCTCCATTGGGGCCTCCGATCAGTCTTTATATTTATTCAAGACCGCTTGCAGCTTGGTCTTGCCCGCAAGCTTCTTCTTCTTCAGTTCCTTCAGTTCCAGCTCCTCGTTCGGGCTTAGGTAAGGCTTCTTCGATAGCCGATCTAGACGACGTTCGTAATCGAGATGGAGGTCCCACAACGCCTTGAGCTCCGCATCCTGGGCGAGATTCTTTTCAATCAGGGAAAGCTCTTGCGGTTCCATGTGTCCCCCTTGGCAGGGTTTGAGGTTTCTATCGGCCACCGTCCGTCGCCTGCGGCCAGGGCAGGCTGTCGCCCGCCCGGACGAGGAGCGTTTTCTTCCGGGCTGCGTGGCCGCTTGCCAGCTCGATCTGGCTCTGCCTGATGCCGAGCAATGCAGCGAAATAGGCGATCAGGGCCTTGTTCGCCTTGTTGTCGTTCGCCGGGGCGGCCACCCTGATCTTCAGCCGCCCCTGGTACTCTCCCGCCAGGGAGCTCTTGCTCGCTCCCGGCTGCACCCAGATCTCCACCCGGAACTCGCCGGGGGCCGACCTGGTCGCGTAAAACGGCAGATCGCCGTCCACGGCCGTCCTAGGTCGCCTTCTTGAAGAAGGTGAGCTTGGACTCCACGGAGTCGATCTCCTCCTGCTCGCGGCTCTCGAGCTCCAGAAGCTTCTGGTGCGCGTCCAGCAGACTCTTCAGCTTGACCTCGAACTGCGTGCGCTGCCGCTTGAGCTCCACGATGTCGTTGTGGATCTGGGCCAGGCGCAGATGGGCCTGGTTCAGTATCTCCTCGGCCTTGCCCTGGGCCTCGTCCACGATCAGCTGGGCCTCCTTGCGGGCGTTGGCCTTCAGCTGGTCGATCATCTTCTGGGTGGTCATGAGGGTGTCGCGCAGGGTCTGCTCGCGCTGCTTGTGCTCGTCGAGCAGCCCCTCGAGCCGCTCCACGGTCTCCTGCAGGCGCTGGCGCTGGTCGGCCGTCTCGCCCAGGACCTCGGAGACCTCCTGGAGGAAGGCGTCCACCTCGCGCTTGTCGTAGCCTCTGAAACGACGGGAAAAGGTCTTGTTGTCGATGTCGATCTTGGTCAGATGCTGCATGTCGCTCCCTGCATGCGCCCTACATGCGCACGGCGAAGGTATAGAGGGAGGCCACGACGAACCATTTGACGAACTGGATCGCCAGGATGACCACGATGGGCGAGAGGTCTATCCCGCCGACGACGACAAAGGGAACCCAGCGCCGGATGCGGTAGAAGACCGGCTCGGTCATGTTGCGCAGGGCACGGACGATGGGATTGTACGGGTCCGGGTTGACCCAGGACAGCAGTGCGGAAATGATGACGACCCAGAGATACAAGGTAAGGACCAGATCGAGAATCCGGGCTATGGCCCCCACGAAATTCACGCCGAGAACGTCCATTCGACCTCCTGAATGGAATGCAGGGGGCGTCTCCCCGCATTAGTTGATAGAAAAACACACCAATGGCCGCAAATCAAGCGCAAAGTTCGCTCCGGGGCGGCGCTCTCAGGCCGGAAGCTTGTCCGGACAGGCGCGCAGGGCGGCCATCAGACTCTGGAAGCTCGAGACGTGCAGGTCGGCACGCAGGTTCTCGTTCTTGTACGCCCAGAACGGGACCCCCGCGGAATGCGCCGTGCCCTCGTCGACGTCGGAATCGCCGAGGAAGGCGATCTCTTCCTTCTCCATGCCCCAGGTCGCGAGAATCTTGTACAGGCTCTCGGGATGAGGCTTGGGATGGGAGACGGTGCCTGCGGTGACCACGGGCGAAAAGAAGCCCTGCAGACCGAAGTGGTCGATGACCATGTGCATGGTCGTGGTCCGGTTGGTGTTCACGGCCAGGCGCACGCCGCGACCGCGCAGAAAGCTCAGGAATTCCACCAGCCCCGGCTCCATGACCAGGGTGGGCAGGATCTCGCTGTAGTCCATGGAGGCGCGCGCCTCGGGAATGCGGTCGTGCATGCGCTCCGGCGTGATGTGCCGCAGGCATTCGTCCACGGTGCGGACGTGCACGTAGTCCTCCTGCGCCGTGTTCATGGGCGGCAGGCCGAGCTTGCTCAGGTAGAGATTGTAGTAGCTGACGTTCGAATGGCGCGAATCGAGCAGCACGCCGTCGCAGTCGAAGACCAGGCCGCGCAGCAGGGACGGCCTGGCCGCCTCGCAAAGGGATGAACTGGGAAACACGTTGCCGATCCTCTCGCAGGTAATGGTCGTGAACCGCTCCGCCTCAAGAGACGGGAAGAAAATATACCCTGACGCTTCCGCCTTGAGCGCCCTCGCCCGCTCCTGCGGACAGGGCCGCTGCATTGAGCAGGGACAGGGGAACGTCGGCGCACAGGGCGCCCTCGCCGAGCCCGGCATCCCCGGGAGCAGGGACGAGCGCCACGCCCGCCTCGGCCAGGTCGTCGGCCACGGCCTGCTCGCAGGTCACGAACGAGGCCTTGGGCGCGAATACGGCCATGGCCCTCAGCACCGTGCGCCAGGAGGCGGCAAGCTCATCCCTGGCCCGGCTGCGCGAGGCCTCTGCCAGCGCCTCGACAAGCCCGCCGTCGTCCTCGTCGTCCTCGTCCAGGCCGATGGTCCGGCGCAGGGCCTCCATGTCCTCGGAGAGGCTCTCGTCCAGCCGCTCGAGGTCCATGATCCGCTCCTCGAAAGCCCAGGCGAAGAGCAGCGTGGCCTGGGCGGTGAGCGCCGCCTGCCGCACCTTCTCCGCGCTGGAGAGTTCCGACGCGCGTCCGCCTTCCAGGCGCGAGAGCTCGGTGCGGATGGCCAGGGCGGACTCGCCGCCGAGTGGGGCCGGTCCCTGCCGCATGGCCGCGGCCATGTCGTGGACGTCCTTGAAATTCTCGCCGAAGGCCAAGGCCTCGGCCATGTAGGCAGCCGCCGTCCGGGGCTCCATGGGCAGCCCTTCCGGCCTGAAGACGGACCGTTCCCCTCCGCCGGGCGACGGGGCTTTCCCCGGGGCCAGCCCCGGATCGAACGTCACCGCCAGAGCGGGCAGTCCGCTTTTCTGGAGTTCACGATGCAAAAAGGGAAAGGCGAGCAGCATAAATACCTTGATATCAGACGTTCATACGCTTGCCGCGCGGCTGGAACCGGCGGCAGACTCCTTCGCAGCGAGGCAGGGCGCACAGGCAGAGATCGCCCATGAGGTGCACGCACTTGAGCAGCTCGTACTCCCCTCCCCTGCCGAAATGCTCGCAGGGAACGTCCATGCGCAGGAGGGACTGGAAGCGCTTCTCCCAGATGGAGCCGGCGGTCTCGTCCTCCAGGCCGAAGGCCTCGGCGCGCTGGACGAACTCGTCGTACTCCTCCTCCCACTTGCGGACCACGGCGCAACGCCAGGAGGCGTTGTACCCGGGGTTCAGCCGCTCCTCGTACAGGCAGCGCCCGTGCCGGTAGAAACGGCAGGCGTTTCCCGGCATCTGACGCACCTTGTCCGGATGCATCTCGTCCGAGCGCACCTGATCCGGACTCTCCTTGTCACGGCGCGCCTTGCTCATGGATCCCCCTCCCGCGGGCATGCCGTTCAGGCTTGCGGCCGCGAGGTGGTGTAGACTATCCGATCGCCGCGGCCCCGGCAACCCCGCATTCCGCCATTCGCTCCTTGACCGTGGCCGGGACGGCGGTGTAATGCCTGCTGCAAGCTTCAGCCGGAGGATACAGCAATGGGCGGACTGGGCAGCGGAGAATTGCTCATCATCCTTGTGATCGTCGTCATCCTCTTCGGGGCCAACAAGCTCCCGGAGATCGGCAGCGGCATCGGCAAGGCCATCAGGAATTTCAAGAAGTCGACCAGCGAGCCGGACGAGATCGACGTCACCCCCGGCAAACACACGGTGGACAACTCGGCGAAGTCCGAGAAGACGGAACACAAGAATTCCGGCGAATAACCGGTTTGCCTCCTGAACGACGAAGGGCCCCGGACG